>JAEXAJ010000174.1 GCA_023458215.1 Bacteroidota bacterium | reverse complement strand
CTTGTTCATTGGTAGTTGCGCGAGATTCCGCGGCATGAAGGGGGAACAAGGTACCCTCCGTTAATAAAAAAACACTAATTAATAGATAAAGAGATATAAAATACCCCTTAGTCTGATAAGAAGTCATCTTCTTTTTCATACTTTCGTATAGATTTTTGTTACTAAAATAAGATTTGGACTGAAATCAATTTAGGTCGGGCAATATTGCGAGTATTGTCCGACTGTTTTTTAAGATTATACTACTCTTTCTATTTCTTCATATCTTTACATTTTTAAGGTTAACGTATGTTTTTCATTTAATGCTATTGTCAATATAAATGATGTCCTTTTGGTTTGCTAGCTCTTCTGGTAATGCTTGCCTGATTGATTCTATTATTTTATTTAAATCCTCATTAAGGAATAACTTTCCATAGAATGGTTCAGCTTCAATGAGCGGGTTACACAAAATTGTTTGACCGTAATATTCTGATAAATAGCGGAGCACTTCTTTTAATGGTTTTCCATTTAGTGCCCAAACTCCATCCACCCATTGGATATATTCAAGTGCATTCACCTTTTCCTTTTTTGCAATGCCTGCTTCATTCAACTCTACACGTTCATTAGGCTGCATCTTCATTTGGTGTTTCAAGTTATCTCTCACATTTACCGAGCCTTCAACCAGCACAATATTTGCTTGGGAATTACCTTTATAGGCCGAAACATTGAATGATGTTCCCAAAACTTCCACTTCACAAGCAGAAGTACTTACGATAAAAGGTTTTGTTTGATCATGAGCTACCTTTAGATAAACTTCTCCTTCTACATAAATCTGTCTTTTCTCATTCTTGAAAGAACGAGGATAGATTATTTTGCTGCCTGAGTTAATCCAAATCTTGCTGTTGTCAGCAAGCACAATCATAGAACGCCGTCCTTTAGGGACTATTATCTGATTATATTCTTCTTGTTCTACATGGTCTTTATCCTCCGTTTTCGTTTCATCCAGTTTACTGGAGTTGACACGAACCTGTCCGGTGGGTGTGTACGCAACTTGTGAATTATTGGCTATTTCAATTTTCTTTTTATCTGAAACAACCAGTGTAACTTCTTTTACATCCTCAGCTGAAGTATTTGCAAGCATGTATTGCTCCATTTTCAATGCTTCATCTACTTCCTCTTTTATGTTGTTCTGAGTAAAGAAAAATCCAAGACCAATCAGAAGAATAACCGAAGCCGCAGCTCCCCAAATCCATATCGGTATAAACCTGCGATGGGTGGGTTGGGTAATTCTCGAATCATTGTTTGCAATCTTTTGAAGCGTCTTTTCCAGTATTCTGTTTGTTTCAGCTTTTTCAGGATAACATTCATCCCATAGAAACATAAGTTTACGTAGTTCCTCCTCTTCGGACGGAGAAAGCTTTTTGTCCGAAGTCGCAGAACGATCGTTTAGGAATGACGCTAAAGATTCGTATATGTTTTCTTCTCTTTTTTTATCTTTCATTAATTGACTTGTATATAATAGTAGACGCAGTATAAAAAGAAATCTCCTATTCGGAAATGTTTTTTTTTAGAATTATTTTTTCAAACCTTCTGAAATTAGCTCTAAAGCTTTGGCTATGTGTATGTTAATGGTCTTGACGGAAATGTCTAAAAGATTTGCAATTTCTTTATAAGGTAACTTTTCTATCTTACCTAATATAAAGACTTGTTTGCATCGCGGAGGTAGGTTGTTTATGATATTGTTGATGCGGGACATTTCTTCCCGGCTGATAAGTTCTTCATCGGGAGTCTGTAAATTGTAGGGTATAGTGTATTCGCCCACTTCGTCCCATGTGACAGAAATGTTTGAGTTATCTTTTTTTCGTAAATAAGAAATTGCTTTGTTGTGAGTAATGGTCAGCAACCATGCTTTTATGTTTCGTATTTCCTCTATTTGCCCTCTGTTTTGCCATACCTCAAAGAATACATCACTCACTATTTCTTCTGCTTCTTCTTTCGAACGGGTGAAGCATCGGACATAGTAAAGCAAAACATTCGAATAGGACTCAATAAAACGCTTGAAAGTACGTTCATCCATTTCGTTAGTATGTTTCTGAAGATGCATAAATATAAGTTAAACTCTCTGTGTTGTTAAGACATAATTGCTATTTCACAGAATACAAAGTTAGGGAAATATATGATTTGGAGGATGCTTTATGCCTTTTTTTGTCAGGCAAAGAGTAAAAATACTATATTTCCTTGTATTTTTCTCTTGTATTAATGATAGACTTCAAATGCTCGTATTCGCATTCAAAGCAGTGGCTAAAGAAGTTACGGTTCAAATTGTGTTCTATCTGCTGGAAAGTCCATAACTTTCCTCCTTTAAATGCTTCATTGCATAGAATTGAATCATCGTCTAAATCAAGTGTAAATAGATAAATAAGGCGGTTGGTTGCCTCGTCTTCATAATGATACATGAAGTTGAAGTACAAATTGCTCAAAGGGGCTGTAGGTAATACTTGTCGCAGTATTCTGCTTGCGCCTTGCTCCAAATTCTCTCCGTACAGCAGATAGCCTTCCATCAATAAGTCTATTTTGCCTTTCTCAAATGTTGTGCATTGAGGGCGAGGTAGAAGAAAGAGCATCCCATGGGCAGCAACTGCAATTCTGATTACCGGATTGATATATTCGTTTTTCCGGTTAATGGCTTCCGCAGCTATTGCTTTCCCAATGACATCTCCTTTTTTGTTGACTACCGGTACAAAGACAGTATGTTTCATTACTGCATTGAAATAATGGATACCAACTTGATTGAATATGATACTCAGAATAAAAACGGTGGGGGGGGCTAATCTGAATAATATAAATAGTGTGGTTTCGCCTAAAGGATATTGAATAAGGGCGGCAAGTAGAATAATCAGAAAATGGAGAATGCTTATAATAAGTACTACACGTGCGGAGACGATAGCGGCTTCAGCCCCTTGTGCGAAAAGTTGTTTACAACTCTGACCGGATTGTGCGGTGTGGTAATCAAGAAATCGTTTTCGGTTCAGGAAAATGATAAGAGGGGGGATGATAGCACTGATTTCCAAAGTAAAAGGAAACATAAAGCGAGGACAATAATTTGCGATAAAGATAGTGGTGAGTGATAATAGCAATAACATTCCCGTGGTGGAACAGAGCATGATTTGCGGAATATGCATGCCTTTGAACCGCCACGTATAAAGACAAAGTAAAACACCCACACCGGCACCGATGTAGATAGATATGTCCTGCGTTATGAACTCGCACAGTAAAATGGATATAATAACGGGGATAAATCCCAATGACATATTGAACTTTGATGATAGAACTCTTTGATGACCCATTATCGCACTATTTTGTCGTTTATTAAATTAACAACATATAGAATGAAATGTTCTATTATCAAGTCTTTTTTTGTAGATGTTGCACTGACTTTTCTGCATGATAGGAAGAACGCACTAAGGGGGCGCTTTCTACTTGGGTGAATCCTTTTTTCAATCCAATTTGCTTGTATAAGTCGAATTGCGCAGGTGTGATATATTCTGCTACCGGATAGTGCTTGTGCGTGGGCTGTAGGTACTGTCCGATAGTAAGGATGTGGCAACCTGCCAGACGAAGGTCATCCATGAGTTCTTCCACCTCTTCAGGCGTTTCTCCCAAACCTACCATAATACCGGATTTAGTAGTAATTCCACTTTCTGATATTTGGCGCAAAACTTCAAGGCTGGTATCATATCGGGCTGCACTGCGTACTAAAGGAGTGATGCGCCGTACGGTTTCCATATTGTGGGAAATAATTTCCGGCTGGGCTTCTATTACCAGGCTGACAAGTTCTTTCCTTCCTTGAAAGTCGGGTATTAGCACTTCTACGGTGGTCTCCGGATTCAAGCGCTTGATCTCTTGGATAGTTTGCGTCCAGTGGGCAGCCCCGAGATCAGGCAAGTCGTCCCGGTCAACCGAAGTGATAACGGCATGTGAAAGTTTCATCAAGGCAATGGACTCTGCCACATGAGTCGGTTCTTTCTCGTCCAATGGCAAAGGTTTTCCCGTCTGCGTGTTGCAGAATTTGCAGCAACGGGTACAGATATCACCGCCAATCATAAAAGTGGCGGTTCCTTTTCCCCAACATTCGCCCATGTTGGGGCAACGTCCGCTGCTACAAATAGTATGGAGGCAATGGGATTCAACAATCCGCTTGGTTTCGGTATAACGCTCGTTGGCACCGATACTTATTTTGAGCCATTCCGGCTTGCGTACTCTGTCGCCCATTTTTATTTCAGTTCTCTGTTAAAGAAGTTAGTCAACTTGGTGTAAAGGTGTAGGCGTGTATTGCCTCCCATGATGCCATGATTACGATTGGTATAAACCTGCATGTCGAATTGCTTGCCAAGTTGAACCAAGTGTTCGGCATATTCGGCACAATTTTGGAAATGAACATTGTCGTCTGCCATTCCATGTACCAGCAGGAGGTTGCCATGCAATTTATCGGCGCGTGTAAAGGCTGAAGTGGCTTTGTAACCTTCGGCATTCTCTTTCGGAGTGCGCATGAACCGTTCACCATAGACGGTATCATAATAATTCCAATCGGTAACGGCAGCTACTGCGGCTCCGGCTTTGAATACGGGAGTTCCTTCGCTCATACTCATAATGGTCATATAACCTCCGAAGCTCCAACCCCAGATGCCGATACGGTTCTTGTCAACAAAAGGCTGGCGCCCCATATAAAGAGCTGTTTCTACTTGGTCTTTAGCTTCCTTGATACCTAAATTGAGGTAGGTGCATTTCTCGAACTCAGAGCCTCGCCCGCCGGTTCCGCGTCCATCTACGCATACTACGATGTAACCTTGTGATGCCATGTATGTCTCCCAACTGATGCCGAAAGAATCAAGCACTTGCTGCGAACCAGGACCGCTGTATTGGAACATCAATACCGGATATTTTTTAGACGCTGAGAAATCCGTAGGTTTCATCATCCATCCGTTCAAGGTAGTGCCATCTGAGGTTTGGAATGAGAAAAACTCTTTTTGAGGTACATTATAACCTGCAAGCTTTTGTTTCAGTTTGTCGTTAGTCACCAGTGTAGTTAATGTTTTACCCGTATTATCATTCAAAGTGATGATAGTGGGGGTGCTTAAATTAGTGTAACGGTTCATGAAATACTTCATGTCTGTGCTGAACAAAGCATTATTGATACCTACTTGATCGGAGAGTTTTACTTTCTTACCTTTGTTATCTATTTTATAAACAGCTTTACGCATGGGGCTTTCCTCGTTGCTGGTGTAAAAGAAGCTGCCGTTTTCCGGATCGTAACCCAAGAAATCTTTCACTTCATAGTTGCCTGCGGTCAGTTGCTTCAACAGGTTTCCGCCCATGCTGTACCAATACAAGTGGTTGTAACCGCTCTTCTCACTAACAAAGCTGAAATTCTCGGGGTAGAAGATGATATTGTCGAACACATTCTCTTTGATATAAGTATCGCTTTCGTCACGCAACGCTAGTTTACAAACTGTGCTACGCGGATCGGCAAAATATAGGTCGAAGCGGTTTTGATGGCGGTTTAATGTCATTACAGCCAGTTTATTGGGGTCTTCGGTGAAACGGATACGAGGAATATAGCCGTCTGCATCTACCGGGACATTCAGCTTGCGGGTTACTTTGGACTTTATGTCGAAAGTATGTACCGAAACTTTGGAATTGGGCTCGCCGGTTTTAGGATATTTATAAGTATATTCTCCGGGATATTTCTCGTATGTGGCAATGTGTGGGGCTTCGCCGGCAAACACCGGGAAAGTGTAAGACGGTACAGCCGTTTCGTCGAAGCGGACAAATGCAAGCATCTTGCTGTCTGCACTGAATTCCAAAGCTCTATTAAAGGAGAACTCTTCTTCGTATACCCAGTCGGGGATACCATTCAATACTTCGTTGCGTTTTCCATCTTCTGTTATTTGGCTTTCGCTGTTGCCGTATATCAATTTTACGAGGTAGATGTTATTGTCACGCACAAAGGCAACCATTGTTCCGTCCGGTGAAAAGACGGGTACTTGTTGGGGGCCGCCATCGGAGAGTTTTTCTACAACGTTATTGATTTTACCATCCAGGTTCCGCTTCAAGCTATAAAGATAGTGCACGGCTGTATAGGAATGACGGTAAATGGGAGCTTTTTCTGTTGCGATCAGTAGTTGTTTTCCATCCGGTGAAAAGCTGTAGTTGTCGAAAGTCTTGAACGGACATTCGCGTGCAGTGGCAGCGTCGAACAATACTTCGACCGGTTTACCTGTTTTGAAGGAATATTTGATAATCTGCGTAGCTTCCGGATTCATTTGCGAATAATGTTCGCCGTCGCCCGGGATGGGTATAACTCCATAAATGTTTTCAGGGGAGAACTGTCCTGATACTATTTCTTTTAAATCGAGTGCTTTGCCACCTTGGGCTAAGATAGCTAATGAGTAAAGGCAAAAAAGGAGTGTGATACTTATTTGTTTCATAATTTACATCTATAAATATTCTCTTGGAGCACAAAGGTACAATAAAAAATGAAGAATGAAGAATGAAGAACGAAGAATTCAGGATAATTGAGAAGATGCAAATTGTTCTATCTCTCGTATTTGTAGTAAAAAAACTTCTTTTATGCTATTGAATCCTTTTTTAAATCTTATTTTTGCCTGAGATAAACAAATACTTTATGAGTGTTATGCCTCTTTATAATGAGTTTCCTCAGTTTCTGAAACGTTATTTTCCCTATAAAGTACAGAAAATTTCGTTGAATGCCGGTTTTACTTGTCCCAATCGGGATGGGAGCAAAGGCTATGGCGGCTGTACTTACTGTAATAATCAGACTTTCAATCCCGATTACTGCCGTACGGAGAAGTCTATTACCCGGCAATTGGAAGAAGGAAAACTCTTCTTTGCTCATAAATATCCGGAGATGAAATATCTCGCCTATTTTCAGGCATATACCAATACGTATGGTGAGTTGGAAAGTTTGAAACGAAAATATGAAGAAGCCTTGTCGGTAGATGGCGTGGTGGGGTTGGTTATCGGAACCCGTCCCGATTGCATGCCCGACGGTTTACTTCGATACCTGGAAGAAATAAACAAGCATACTTTTCTTTTGGTGGAATATGGAATTGAAAGTACTAATGACGTGACACTGAAACGCATTAACCGCGGACATACTTTTCAGGTTACCATGGATGCTGTAGCCCGTACGGTGGCTTGTGGTATTCTGACGGGTGGGCATGTTATCCTGGGGCTGCCGGGCGAAACCCACGAAGATATTGTGGCGCAGGCTGAAGTTCTATCGGGTTTGCCGCTGACTACCTTGAAAATGCATCAGTTGCAGTTGATTCGAGGTACCCGTATGGCATTGGAATATGAGCAACATCCGGAAGACTTCCATTTGTTTGATGTGGACGAATATATTGAACTTGTCATAGATTATGTTGAACACCTGCGCCCCGATCTTGTGTTGGAACGTTTTGTGTCGCAGTCTCCTAAAGAGTTACTAATTGCCCCCGACTGGGGACTAAAAAATTATGAATTTAATCACCGGGTTCAAAAAAGAATGAAAGAACTGGGTGCTTATCAGGGCAAGAAGTATGATATGTGAGAAAAAAGCATTAATTTTGCAGCTGTATAAATATGGAATCAATCTAAATTAGAGTAAACAATGAACCCCAAAACTGTGATAAAAGGAAAAATCCACTACGTGGGAGTAAATGACCGCAATAAGCATTTGTTTGAAGGAATGTGGCCGTTACCTAACGGAGTGTCTTACAACTCTTATCTGATAGATGATGAAACAGTGGCATTGATAGATACGGTAGATATTTGTTATTTTGAGGTATATCTTCGTAAGATAAAATGTATTATCGGCGATCGCCCCATTCAATATCTTATCATCAATCACATGGAACCGGACCACTCCGGCTCTATTCGTCTTATCAAGCAGCATTATCCCGATATCGTTATCGTAGGGAACAAGCAGACTTTCGGCATGATCGAAGGTTTTTATGGTGTGACGGGTGAACAGTATCTGGTGAAAGATGAAGATTTCCTGGCTTTAGGACATCATACCCTTCGTTTTTATATGACCCCTATGGTGCACTGGCCTGAAACGATGATGACTTTCGACGAGACGGAAGGTGTTCTTTTCGCCGGCGACGGCTTCGGATGCTTCGGTACGCTGGACGGCGGTTTTCTCGACACCCGTATCAACCTGGATAAGTATTGGGATGAGATGGTGCGCTACTATTCTAATATTGTCGGGAAATATGGTTCTCCTGTACAAAAGGCATTGGCAAAGTTGGGCGGTCTGCCTATTTCTACCATCTGCTCTACTCACGGGCCGGTGTGGACGGATAATATCGCCAAAGTTATCGGTATCTATGACAAATTGAGCCGTTATGCCACCGACGAAGGTGTAGTTATTGCATACGGTTCTATGTACGGCAACACCGAGCAAATGGCTGAGGCCATCGCTGCCGAACTTTCTGCCCAAGGCATCAAGAATATTGTAATGCACAATGTAAGCAAAAGTAATCCTTCTTATATACTGATGGATATCTTTAAATACCGTGGCTTAATTATCGGTAGTCCCACCTATAGTAATCAGATTTATCCTGAAATAGAATCCTTGCTTTCCAAGATATTGGTGCGTGAGGTGAAAGGACGTTATCTCGGCTATTTCGGTTCTTTCTGTTGGGCAGGTGCTGCCGTGAAGCGCATGGGAGAGTTTGCCGAGAAGAGCAAGTTCGAAATCGTAGGCGATCCGGTGGAGATGAAGCAGGCAATGAAAGATATCACCTACGAACAATGTGAAAATCTGGCACGTGCCATGGCAGACCGTTTAAAGAAAGATAGGTAGAGATTTATGATTTGTGATTTATGATTTATGCGGCTTCGCAGTGTAAACTTATAAATCATAAATCATAAATCATAATTTATAAATCATAAATCTATTAACAATGAGACTAATTATTCAGCCGGATTATCAATCCGTATCACAGTGGGCGGCGCATTATGTGGCTGCTAAGATCAAGGCAGCTAATCCTACGCCTGAGAAACCGTTTGTGCTGGGATGTCCTACCGGATCTTCTCCTTTGGGCATGTACAAAGGTTTGATTGACTTAAATAAGAAAGGCATTGTGTCTTTCCAGAATGTGGTAACATTCAACATGGACGAGTATGTAGGCTTACCTCAGGATCATCCCGAAAGCTACTTCTCTTTTATGTGGAATAACTTTTTCAGTCACATTGACATCAAGCCGGAGAATACCAATCTGTTGAATGGTAATGCTGCCGACTTGGATGCTGAATGTGCACGCTACGAAGAGAAAATCAAATCTTACGGTGGCATCGACCTGTTTATGGGTGGTATCGGTCCTGACGGACACATTGCTTTCAATGAACCGGGTTCTTCTTTGTCTTCTCGTACTCGTCAGAAGACGTTGACTACCGATACGATCATTGCTAACTCTCGTTTCTTCGACAACGACGTGAACAAGGTTCCTAAAACCGCATTGACAGTAGGTGTAGGCACTGTGCTGAGTGCTAAGGAAGTGATGATTATTGTAAATGGTCACAATAAGGCTCGCGCACTCTATCATGCGGTAGAAGGTCCTATCATGCAAATGTGGACAATCAGTGCTTTGCAGATGCACGAAAAGGGTATCATTGTTTGCGATGATGCTGCTACCAACGAATTGAAAGTGGGTACTTACCGTTATTTCAAGGATATCGAGGCAGATCATTTGGAACCGGAAAGCTTGCTGAAATAAGCAGATAAAAATTTAGAGATAAGCGCAATTCGTTTCTCCGGGTGAGAAGACGGATTGCGCTTTTTTGTGTCGGGTGGTTTGTTCTTCCCTTCTATAGGTTGACTTGAAACATTACTAACCCTATCCTCGGTTTACCTTCTTTCGGATAAAGAGGCATTCTGGTTTCCTTTGGCAGCGGGAACAATCGGCGGATTGGTGATGTCTATAGTCGGAATCTTTTTCTTTCTGCCGGTATTTGTATTGAGACGGCGTGATTTACGATAGTTCAATGTCCACTATAAATGATGGAATCTATTATTAAAAGATTTATTATTAGGTTGTTCGTGAAATGATTCTTTGTCCACAATTGGTTTTGTCAGTTTTGCGGGCATTACCTACCTTTGTTTGCTCTAGAGGTTTACTTGTTATATGGAGTCAGAATATTCTTTTGATGAGCTATTGTGTCAATCTCTTCGACTATTCCGTCAGTATCGGCTATATGGTGATGAACCGGAATGTGAGGATAAAGCTTCTTTGTTATTAAAGGAGGCTCAACATTTTGTAATTGATTCCCAAGATAATATCTGTATGGCAAAATGGGGATGCGTAATAGAATGCTTAACCCAGAACTTTTATATTAATGATGAAACAGATACTGTATTGGGAAATACGGATGTTTCACTGATCTCCTTTTGGAAAAAAGCAGAGCGTGCCGAAATAGCAGTGTTTCCTTTTTATCTGTGGATAGGGTATTATTTTCTGCTACGTTGTAGGAATAACCAATCTGTTTTTCGCAGTCGCAGCAAGAGGGCAATATCTGAAATTGTATCTTTTTTGGCTGAGATATTCCGTAAATTCAAGAACAAAGCTATTCCTGTTGAAGCTTTATCTTTTTTTCCGACCGATCTATGGGGCGAAACCGTATGTTGGGCTGAGCTGGTACATGATACTCGTGTCTGTGAAAAGCAATCTGCATACCTTTTGACGCAGTTATATAATTTGAAAGAAGTTGGTATTTCGCAAGGAGATTCAGCGGAAAGTGTATTATTACAGCAAATATTGCAGTTCTATTGCTTTTAATAGTATAAGTGAGATAAAATTTTGTCCACCACTTTTGGCTCTTAATAATCTGCATTCAGGTTGTAATCAGTATTTTATCAAGATATATGCTCTGTACTTTTTTGTCCACTTCCATTTAGATGAAATTTTTAGATTGTTTTCTATATTTGAACAATTAAAAAGAGCATAGTTACAATTGTAGCATTGTTTTTTTATTATCGAAATAATTGGTTATTAAATAGTAGTTTTCTTGTTTATTAGAATTGGTCAATTTTATAGGTAAAGTTTAAAGGTTTGTTTATAGGAAATAGTTAATATTGTATTTGCAGAGGCAGCTCTGCAAATATGATATTAATTTTTTTGTGGAATATTGAATGTTATATTTTACTCCTTTTAGTGCGCTTTTTGAAACAGATATTTGTATCTTTGGTCAGTTAACTGTTAAATCATTACCTTCGTAATGCTAAATAAGTTAATCTTATATTTGTAAGATTTATAAAAGATTGGAAATTCAACTTATGGTACGATATCTGCAACTTATAATCATTTGTGGGCTATTTTGCTCATGTGCACAGAATGAAACGACTGATATTTTAAGTAAAGTAGAAAGATATATGGAAGTATATCCTGATAGTGCACTATTGTTATTAAATCAATTACCTCATCCGGAGAGACTTTATGGAAAACAGTGTGCTGACTATGCGCTACTGTTAACCCAAGCTCGTGATAAAAATTTCTTGGATAGTTTACAATCAGACTCATTGATAAAGCTTGCAGTAGATTATTATCAAGATAGTGATGATAAGGTGAGGGCAGGGAAAGCACTTTTTTATTATGGGAAGGTGACTGCCTTGCAGTATAATGATACGATTGCGATGCAGGCTTACTTGAATGCTCATACGAAATTGGAGAAAACAAAAGAGTATAAATTGCAGGCTCTAATTCTGGAATATATTGGGCGTATAAATGATGATCGGGGTATGTATGATATGGCACTTGAAAATTATCGGAAATCGGCTAAGTATTATTATTTAGCAGCAGATACACTAGGGGCAATATATGATTACCGAAATATAGCTTGGATATATGATATTAAAGGAGAAAATGATAGTGCAAGTTGGTATTTGGATTTAGGAATTTCGCTTTTGAGAAAAGATAGTGCTGCATCAATTTTACCATCTTTACTTCAGATGTTAGGGATAGTAGAAAAAAAGAAAGGAAACCTTATTAGCGCCATTAATGATTTTTCTGCTGCAATCAAATATGAAAAAGATATTCGTAACATTAAATACTACTATCTTTCTTTGGGAGATGCCTATATGCAAATCGGAAAATTAGAGGAAGCTGAAAAATGTTTTGAACAAGGGTTGACATCTAAAGATGTTTTTACCCAAGCAGGAGCATATAATTACCTTTATTTACTAGAGAAACAAAAAGAAAATTATGGTTTGGCTCTTTATTACAAAGAGAGATCCGATTCCTTATTGAAAATAGATCAAGATGCAGATTTAAGAAATCAAATTTTCACTCTACAGAGGAAGTATGAGACAAAGAAATTGCAAATGGAAAAGAATTTGCTTGAACAGAAAAATCAAAAGCAATTTTACTTTTGGATTTCCTTATCTTCTTTGCTGATAATAATCAGTGTGTCTTTATATTTTTGGATAAAAAAACAATATAGAGACATTTTAAGGAAACGTTGGAAGGTGCATTTGGAGAAAGTAACAGAAACAATAAAAAAGAATGAACAGATAATTGGACAATATATTTGTCAAATTGATGATTTGAAACGTAAAGAAGGAAGAATCGCAAAGAATGCTGAATTGGAAATGAAAAGTTTGAATCAGAGAATATATGATTTGGAGAATAAAAGTGATGATTCAGTAAAAGAGCAAATTGTGAAATTGAATCAAAGAATTCAAATATTGGTAAGTGAGAATAAAGCAATAAAAGAGGATTCTTGTGCAGGTGGCATTTATATATTGGAACAATTAAAAAAGGGGCTTCTTATTGTTGAAAATATGACTCAAAAGGAGAAATCTCTAGTATTTGAATATGTTGATCTGATGTTTGGAAATTTTGTGAGTAAATTGAAAAAAGAATATAGTCTAAATGACAATAATCTAATGCTGGCAATATTTGTTAAGCTTGATTTTACTGCTGCTGGATTAATGATCGTTTTTCAATGTGAGAAGAATTCTATTTTCAAGAAAAAACAGAGGTTAAGAGATAAATTAAGATTGAATAGCGATGATGAATTAGATAAATTTTTAACTTTTTATCCTTTAAATGTGTCCACTAAAATAGATTTGTTTTAGTAGGTATTGTATTGTATATTAGATTGATATGTGATTTGTGAAGTGTCCAGTAAATATTTCCTAAAATATTCTCTTAAGCATTAACTTTGCCGAATCAATTAAAAAGATAATGCCTATGAAGACTAGATTTATTTTTCGTTTACTAAGTTTATGTTGTTTACTGTTTATTAGTTCATCGGTTGCTAATTCTAAAGTTCTAGCTGCTGAGTCAGGAGTGACTTTATATGGTAATGATATTCCATTTGAGCGCCCTAAAGGACCTCAACAAGAGCATCGCTCTATTCCTGTTGCCATACCTATTTCTGCATTCACAAGTGAGAATCATTCTATTGAACTAGATTTCTTTCAGCCTGTAGGTGAAATTGAAATTACGATCTCTTATGATGGAGTTGCTGTTTATTCTTCATCTGAGAATATTGAGACACCAACTTTGAAGAGTATTCCATTACCTGAAGAGCTATCAGGCAACTTTATGATTGAGATAAAGGGTAGTAATGGAGCTTATGCTTATGGAAATTTTAATCTGAACTAATTATAATTTAGATGAACTGCTAGTTTTATAGTTTTGAAATAAAGAACTGTATCAATCAAAATAGTTATCATCTTATCTTCGGTAATGGTGTTAAACCTTTCTGAAAGAATCTTATGGAGTATTGCACAATGAGAGGTATTGGCTTGTATTCTTTTTAGGAAGATGCAGGCCATTACTATTTTATGATGATAGTTGTACTACTGCCTGATCGTTTTTCTACAAATAAAGTTTTTATCATATTTGCCAGCACTCCGTCACTTCTTGAGCAATGATTTGAAAATTAGTATCTTGCGCGTGCTGGCAGCCGTGTTGGCAGCGTGTTGGCAAATGGTTGCCAGCACGCTTTTTCCATCACTTTCTCATAGCTTTTCTTCTGTAACTTCCTTATTTACAGCTTTTACGTAGACTTTGTGCGACCCTCTGCCAATTGTGTCCAAATAACCTTTATTAACAAGCAAATTGAGGTCATTTAATGCTTTGTTCTTCAAAAGTCCTGTAATTCCGCTATAATTGATGCGAGTAATGAAGGGATGAGACTCCAGATAGACCATTAACCGACGGTAACGTTCCGCACCGCTCAGTGTTTGACTCTGCCTGAAACCATACCCGGGACGGACACGTTCCAGAAATCCGGCGCACCGTTTGCGGAATGCCGGCGATACCCGAAAGTGCACTTTTCCGAAATAAATGCTTTGCGAGTGAATCTCCTTTTTATCCTCAACAGGGCGAGCGCTAAGTCCGGCTGAAAAATATCCGAGATCACCCAGTTGTACATGATGGCCTTCGGAAAGATAATATGAAATGCGTTCTTCGAATGCGGCCAGCAACCCCTCGATGTCTCCGGGAGAGAAACTGGACATGGCACTGATGTCGCTCACCAGTCGTTCGGTGTCGATAGTGCCTTTGTTTACGATACGTGGGTACAAAAGTTGGGGCTTATCGTCGTCTTTTGTGCTCGGCATAGGTCTGAAATCATACTGTGCTGCCATAATGCTTAATGTTTTAATAATTAAATGTGTGGGTTGAAGCTCAGGGACATTAGTACTTTTTCTCCTTCATACTTGTGTATAATGCGAAAAAGAACCGTACAAAATATCTGAAAGCCTTATGCAAAACCTCGTCCTGCGTGCGAGGGCTATCCGGCACACGTATGTGAACCGTCGGGCCCACGTCTCAAGGCTGTCGATCCCACGTTCGCAGGACAAAGTTTTACATACCCCAAAGATACAAAATTAATGAGGCAAATGCAAATTTATGACGTATCTTTTCTTAATTATATACGTATGTTTCAGACGTTGGAAACTGTTGTTTTTGATGCAAATAAAAGCCTTTATTTATTTGAGTATACCGATGTTTATCCGTACCTTGCAGTCTCTTAAGAAATAGTTCTTATCTGTTGTGTATTTTTAAAATCAATCAGGAAATGAAAATTACCTTAATCAGAACCGATGGGAACACCGGAAAAGAGAGTATCAGCACCTACGAAGCGGGTGCATTTATGGATCGGATTAAAATAGAAACCAAAGGGCAATACGTCAGTGGGTTGCGTACGATGCTCAGCTATACGGGTAAGGAAGATCGGGGAAGTTACGAACATATAGATCGCCTGCCTCATGTCTGCCCCGCCTTGGAGTTGGGGCGAACCCGGGAGGGAGAACGCAAGGTGAGGTATTATAATGGCATTGTGACACTGGATGTGCAACAACTTTCGGGCAGTGCGGAGGTGGAGTTGGTGAAGGAGCGGGCGGCACTTTTGCCGCAGACTTGCGCAGCGATTGCCGGAAGCAGCGGGCGGAGCGTGAAGATATGGGTCTGCTTTGCCTTGCCGGATGGAAGTTTGCCGCAGCGGGAGGAGGATATAAACTTGTTTCATGCGCACGCCTATCGCATGGCGGTGCAATGCTACCAACCCATTCTGCCGTTTCCGATTTTGCTGAAAGTGCCATCTCCTTCGGACAGTTTCCGGATGACGCAGGACGACACACCTTTCTATAACCCCAATGCCGTGTCTTTCTGTTTGGAACAGCCGCTGGCAATGCCCGGCGAGCAGACTTTCAGGCAGCATAAACTGGAGGAAGAAAATCCTTTAAAACGTATTTAGCCCGGATATGAATCTTCGCAGACATTTACTTTGTTATTTGAAACAGCCCTGGACAAGGCGCTGGACGAAGTGGAAGATTGGCAGCGCGACGAAGATATACAATCCCTGCTGGTGCACTTGGGCGAGCAATGTTTCAAGGCGGGTATTCCCGAAGAAGAGGCCGTGCGGCAGGTGATGATACACTTTTACCGTCAGGCCGACGTGCAGACGGTGCGCACTACCTTGCACAATCTTTACCGGGAATGTAAGGGTTTCGGCAAAAAAAGCATACTGACTCCCGAACAGGCCACTTGCTTAAAGCTGGAAGAATTTATGGAACGGCGTTACGAATTTCGTTTCAACCAGTTGATGGGCGACTTGGAATACCGGCAGCGCGATTCCATTCACTTCTATTTTCAAGTGATGGACCAGCGCGCCCGCAACAGTGTGGCAATGGATGCCTTGCAGGAGGGCATCCGCGCGTGGGATAGGGACGTGAGCCGTTATCTGACTTCCAATCGGGTACCTTTGTACAATCCTGTGGAAGAATATCTTTGCGAAACGGGTCGTTGGGATGGCAAAGATCGCATTCGTGCGCTTGCCGACCTGGTGCCGTGTGACAATCCGCATTGGCGGGAGTTCTTTTATCGTTGGTTTCTGAACATGGTGGCACACTGGCGGGGGCTGGATAAGATGCACGCTAATAGCACTTCGCCCTTGCTCATTGGTGCGCAAGGTTATCGTAAATCTACTTTTTGTCGAATATTGTTACCGCCTGAGTTGCGCTTCGGCTATACTGATAGTTTGGATTTTAAAAGTAAGCGAGACGCTGAAATGTATTTGGGACGCTTCTTGTTGGTGAATATTGACGAGTTCGATCAGATTAACCCTAACCAGCAAGGATTCTTGAAGCACTTGTTACAGAAGCCGGTGGCCAATCTTCGTAAACCCTACGGCAGCAGTATTCAAGAGTTACGGCGATATGCTTCGTTCATCGGCACGAGCAATCATAAAGATTTGCTTACAGATACCAGCGGCAGCCGCCGTTTTGTGTGCGTGGAAGTGACAGCGCCTATTCAAACGAATGTTACGATAAATTACAAACAACTGTATGCCCAGGCCATGAACGATATTTTGAAAGGCGAACGTTACTGGTTTGACGATGAAGATGAAGCCATTCTCAAGGAAACCAACCACGAGTTTGAGCAAGTCAGCCCCTTGGAGCAGCTGTTTCATTGCTGTTTCCGATCTCCCGAAGAAGGAGAGGAAGGCGAATACCTCTCTCCGATGCAGATATTGGAGGTGCTGCACGACCGGAATCGGGAGATCAAGTTGAATACTACTAATGTGAGTTCTTTTGGAAGGATATTGAAGAAGAATGAATTGCGGTCCAAGCGGACGAATAGGGGGATTCTTTATTGGGTGGCGAGAACATGATCTATTTGTGATAGACAAAAAAGTTCCATTACACGTATAAATCCCCGTCCAGATACCCCCTTTTGAACATATCCACAAAAAGGAAGAAGAGCGAGAGCAATAAAGGGCCGAAGATGATGCCCATAAAACCGAAGATAGACAATCCGATGACTACACCGAAGATGGTGATGAGCGGATGGATATTCGCCATCTTCTTTTGAATCATGAAACGTATCAGGTTGTCGAGTTGGGAGATAACGATAGCGCCGAAGACGGCCAGTCCGGCAGCTTGGAACCAGTTGCCTATTAATGCCATATATATGGCTATGGGAACCCACACTAATGCGGTGCCTACCATCGGAATGACACTTGCAAAGCAGGTGAGAAGTCCCGAAAGTAATATATTGGGCGCGCCGAATATCCAGTAACCTATCATGGCTACTCCGCCTTGGATGATGGCTAGCAATGGAATACCGATGGCATTGGAACGGATTATCATTGTGA
>JAEXAJ010000173.1 GCA_023458215.1 Bacteroidota bacterium | reverse complement strand
GTGTGTTGCCCGATTCTTCACGTTATTATAAAGGAGGTAAACCGGATTTGCAATTGTTTGACGCTAAGTTCTATGATATTAATCCGGATGATAAAGTGGCAGTGGCACGCATGGCTGCTGAAGAAGTTTTGGGAAAGGATGACCGCATTATATCCGTAGGTACTTCCTATAGCGACGGTGAAGATGCAGCCTATCGTTTGACAAGCAATGGATTTGAAGGTGAATCCAAATCAACCTGGTGCTCTGTTTCGGCGGACGTTGCTATGAGAGGCGAAGGTGAAGCTCGTCCTTCTTCCTATTGGTATGACTCTTCTTTATACTTTGATAAACTGATTAAATCGGGTATCGGCATCAAAGCATTGGAACGCGTCAAGATGAAATTGGGACAGAAGAAAATAGCTTCGGGAAAATATACGATGGTCGTAGACCCAATGAATTCCAGTAATCTGGTCGATCCGATGATTAGCGCTTTGTATGGTTCTTCATTGCAACAAAAGAATTCTTTCCTATTGGATAAACTGAATACGAAGATAGGTGCTGACAAGTTCAACCTACTGGATGAACCCCATCTTATCGGTGCCAATGGTGCCCGTTATTTTGATAGCGAAGGTGTGGCAACGGAACGTCGTCCGATATTTGAAAACGGTATCTTGAAGACTTATTTCATAGATACATATAATTCCAAAAAGATGGGTGTTGCTCCGACTATTAACTCTCCCTCTTTATTGGTATTGCAGCCGGGTAATAAAAATTTGGATGGCTTGGTTGCCGATGTTCAAAAAGGAATTTTGGTTACCGGCTTTAATGGAGGAAACAGTAATAGCACTACCGGAGACTTCTCATACGGTATTGAAGGCTTCCTGATTGAGAACGGCAAATTGACACAGCCCATCAACGAGATGAATATAACAGGAAATATGGTCAGCCTTTGGTCTTCATTAGTGGCGGTGGGCAATGATCCGCAAATGTCTTCTTCTTGGCGAATACCATCACTGGTATTCGATGACGTGAATTTCAGCGGGTTATAACTAATTGTTAAGCATCAAACTCATATAAGGGTTTAAGGATGCAAAAACCTTTTCGGTGAGTTCGCCGATAGTAAGTGCCAAGTGACTGCCCGGCAGACGCTTGGCACTACTCATACATTTACCGTTGTTCAAATAATAATAACCGTTGTTGGCGCTAATCTGTTCGTCGATGACATGGAGGGTGATCTCCTGTTCAGGATGGGTTGCCGCATAAAGTTTCAGCATTGTTTGAACATTAATAATTCGTGCCATGCCAACGGGGATATTGTTTGCACCGTCAGCGGGAGGCATATATACTTCAATAGATGGGATATGTTTCCGCTCGCATAAGCGTTGGAGGAGCATTGAATTTGTTTCGGGAGAATCTGATACGATTTCTCCAATATACAAGCTGCCATTATCGGTAGGGTAGGCAATGGCTAGGGCTACGATTCTGCCTGCTGCATTTAGGGTATAGATCTTTCCCCGGCTCAACCGTAAATCGGATAAGACAAACCGGAAATCTTTTTCGGTATGCTGAATGTAATTGGGACGTTCTTTCAGTTTCCGGTTTAAATATTCGTATATTTCTTTTTTGTATTCATGAGTTGACTTTAATACCGGTCCTTCTTTAGGAAGAGGAGTTTCGGAGGCGGTATAGCAAAACTTCCGGTAACGGAATACCGGAGCAAAGCCATGGCGGGCATAGTAATCGAACAACCACGGCTCGGCAGGGATTAAAGTGGATACGGCAATATCATTTTGCAGCATCCGTATAAAAGATTGCGATAATAACTCATGCATCACTCCCCGGCTTCTATAATCAGGATGGGTACATGCTCCTGAAATATAAGCGGTATTGATTTCTTTGCCTTCGTATGTCATGGGATAGGGGATCATCTGCAAAGCGGCGATTACTTCTTCTCCACTTTGGATGGCAATGTTCACGTCATTGCTATAACGTGCGTCGAAATATAAATCTATATATTCCTCAGTATCATCGAAACAAAGTTTCCATAACCTTTTTACTTTCTCCCGTATCATCCCTTATTCTCCTGTTATCTTACCACTCTATCACTCTATCACTCTATCACTTCTATCACTTCATCCCCCTCTTATTCCCCTACCACTTAATAACCTCCACCGGTTCGTCTTTCAGGCAAGCAACATATTTTTCAAGGATAATCGCCGGTTGGTAGGAAAGCTTGGCTTTGCGTAAACCTTCAATGCCTAAATCTTCTTCCCGGTTGATGTAAGTGTACTGTTCGGGAATATGGTTTGCAAACTCGTAATTTATCATGGCGTAGGCACCGTCAATGCTGGTATCCGCTTTTTCTACGTGTATCCCGAATGTGTCTTGATTGATAGGCATTCCGAAAGTAAATGCGGCAATCTTGCCATCTACATGGAGGATGCCTCCGGTCAGTCCGAGCTCTTCAAAATTGTGAAGGGCGTAGATCAAAGCGCGGCGTTCATTGCCCGTTCCTTCGTGTTGGTCGCAATGGTTGACTTTGCACCATTCGGCTTCGAGGTCGAGGCATTCTTGAATAAGATCCGGAGTGATCGGGGTATATTCGTAATTGTAGGTGCGCTTGAATTTGTTTACATGGTTGCGTTTGGCTTGAAACTTTTTGCCGGAGAGGGTAGCGAGATCTGTACGCAGGTAGATGTAATCGGCATAATCCCGGTCGGCTGTGAACAGGAACTGATCGGGCATGAATGTTTCGAGCTCCGAACACATTCCGGCGCAAATACCCAGCAGGCAGAGAGGCTGCCCTTCTTCGTGGGCGTCTTCTCGCAACGCTTCCAATACTTTCCCCAAATCGCCGTTGCCAATGGGCATCATATATACCAGTTCACCGTCAGCCCAAAACTTCAGCAATAGGAAGCCGTCTAGTATGGCAAACTTGGTGTTGTATAGAAAACGCCAGCTGCATAGATTGGAAAATGAGAGGTCACAGTTCTGTCTAGGACTGTTCAGGGTATAGGAAGTAATAAGTTCTCTGTCTTTTAACTCAATATCTTTAAATGGAATCATAGGTTGATTTTAATAGTTCTAATTATCAATAACAAAAATAGTGCCATTTTGTTAGAGCAGTCCTAGTAATCGTAAAATAGTTGGTGTCAATAAGGCAGTGAAGATGCCATTCAGGGTTAAACCAAGGCTGGCGAATGCGCCATACTTGCTGCTGATGTCCATTGCCGTCGAAGTTCCTACGGCATGGGCGGCCGCTCCCAGCGAAAGACCTTGTGCCATGGGACTGCCAATTCGGGTTAGTTTCATGGTCTTGATTCCCAATATGCCACCCAGCAAACCGACACAAACCACAACCGCCGCTGTCAGTGCAGGAATACCGCCTAATGTTTTGGTTACTTCCATAGCTATCGGTGTCGTGACCGATTTAGGGGCCAATGAGAATATGATTTCATCGGGAGCACCCATCCATTTGGCAATGAGCACCACCGAAACAACCCCTACGATACATCCTGCCAGTTGTGAAAGCAATATAGGGAGTAATTGCTTCTTTATAGTCTCCAACTGGAGATACAAGGGAACCCCCAAAGCAACTACTGCCGGTTTGAGCCAAAACTCTATCAGATGTCCGCCTTTATCGTAGGTCTCGTAACTGATATTAGTCATCTTTAGGAAGATGATGAGTACGGCAATTGTCAGCAGGATCGGATTGAGCAACATGATACCGGTCTTCTTTTGCAATATTTTGGCAAAGAAGAATATCCCGAAAGTGATTGCTAACAGGAAGAATTCATTTTCTAAGAAACTCATTTGACTTTACGTGTTAATTGGTGAACCCATCCGGTGACTACAAGCACCAGCAAGGTACTGACTACAGAAGCTATGACTATCGGCCAAAACTCGGCGGCGATAATGTCGAAATAAAGCATGAGGGCTACACCCGGCGGAATGAAAAAGAAGCCCAGATTAGCAACCAAAAAGTCGGACATTCCCTGCACCCAGTGCAGTTTTATCCAACCCAATTTCAAGAAAAGGGTGAGTAACAGCATCCCTATGATGCTGGACGGTAGCTTGATACCCGTAATAAAAACAATCAATTCACCCAAAGCTAAACATC
>JAEXAJ010000172.1 GCA_023458215.1 Bacteroidota bacterium | reverse complement strand
TACTTCAGGTATGCCTAGGCGGGGTACTCCCGGAGTTGTAAAGTTGGACTGGGCGTGTATCATTGCTATTTTCTCTTCCAGCGTCATTCGTGCAAGCGCATCTTCGATTCTTGTTTCAATAGGTTGGATATCGTCCAGATAAATCGGAATATGTTTGGATTGCCCGTTTGATGGTAACAGGAACAGACTGAATAATCCACTTAAAAATACTTTCTTCATTTTTTACTTGTTAATCTTGTAGTTTATATCTTTAGGGTATAACTTTACCAAAGTTACGGCTCACAAAGGGCAGGCAAGTATAGAGTGCCGAATGAAAATACTCCCAGGTATGTCCGCCGTCGCGTACCCTGAACTCGCAGGGAATCTGAAATCGGCGCATGGCTTGAAAGAATTCGATGTTCCTATCCAGCAGGAAGTCATCGTCTCCGCAATCTACAAACCAGTTGACTGATCGCAGTTGCTTTTTGCGCTCCTCATCAGCTTCTTCTACATATTTCACACAACTATGGTCTATCACGGACTGGGTGAGTATAGCCAGCTTGTCATCCGGTTTGCTTGGCTGGGCGGCTCCTCGTTGCGGAATAGTCATCAAGGCACTTATCGCATAAACGGAAGAGAACAGTTCGGTATGCTTTTGCCCGTACGAAGTGGCACCGCCACCACCCATAGAAAGACCTGCCACGGCACGGTGAGCTTTATCACCGATGATGCGGTATGTGCTTTCGATGTACGGCAGGAATTCGGTATAGAAGAATGTTTCGTATTTCCATCCGGGCATATCGAAGTAACCGTTCCAATGACCCTCGTCGAAGCTGCCGCCCGCATTGGGACTTACTATAATCATTTCTACAGCTTCGCCCGAAGCTACGAGTTGATCCATTACTTCACCTGCATGTCCGCGCCAAAACCAAGCTTTATCGGTATCGGACATGCCGTGCAGCAGATACAATATAGGGTATTTCCTGTCTTGCTCCACTGCATAGCTTTTAGGAAAGTAGATGGTGTATTCCCGGTCGGAACCGAGAACCTTGCTATGAAAGGTGTGAGACTCGACTTTGCTTTGTGGTCCCCATTGGGCAAATACCAGACATAGTTGCCACAGTAATACGATTAATAATGTGATTCGTTTCATACTTCTTTAACTATATTAATAATGTCATCAGAGTGGTTTAAGCACAGCTACGTATCCACCACCCTTTGCCATTTGTATTTTTATCGGTTTACCTGCTTGTATAGTCTTACGATTTTTCCGGAGCTTCTGCGGATTTGTCCCTGCGTCTTTGGCGTCTTCCCAGTATTCCAGTTCATATTTGCCGGCAGACAAATAGTCGGTAGGGATGCTGATGGTGCGTGATTCATCATTATTCATTGCACCCAGGAACCAAACATCACCCGAACGCTTTGCCAAGACGATGAATTCTCCCGGATAACCATCCACGAAGCGGGTATCGTCCCATACAGTAGGCACGATTTGTAGGAAGTCACTTCCCGGCTCGCCTAATACATGTTTGGGATGATCGCAGAAGACGCTCAAGGGGCTTTCGTAAATCACGAACTTGGAGAGCTCGGCACACCTCGTATTCATGATGAGGGTAGGCGATTGTTTCTTGAACTGCTCGGGAGTGACGTTGAGAAAACCACCGGGAGTGTAGTCCATAGGTCCTGCCAACATGCGTGTAAAGGGCAAGGTGACGTTGTGAACAGGAATAATGCGGTCGGAGAACTTAGAATATTCCTCACCCAGCACACCTTCGCGGGTTACCATATTGGGATAGGTACGCTCTATGCCATCAGGCTTGTAGGCACCATGAAAGTTAACCATGAGTTGGTGTTCCGCTGCTTTGCGGATGATTTTACGATACCAGTTTACCATATCCTGATCGTCGCGATCCATAAAATCTATTTTTATACCGGCAATGCCCCATTGCTGATACAGAGCGAATGCTTCTTCAAAGGCGTTGTTGCGGTTAGCGTCCGTGCTATACAGCCACAGCCAGATGCGTACATTTTTGGAGCGTGCATAGGCAAGAATCTCGGGCATATTGATTTGGGGCGCAGGTTTAGTAATATCAGCTTCGGGTTGGTTGAAGGGGCCATACCATTGCCAGTCAATCAGCATATAGGGCCATCCTTGTGCAGCGGCAAAATCAATATATTCTTTAATAACCGGCATTTCCATTTTTACTTCTCCGCTCCACCAGTGGTCCCATGCGCACATACCGGGTTGTATCCACGAAGTGTTTTCAATGGCACAAGGCGGGTTGAGGGCTTGAATCATTTCGGACTCAATGAAGCGACCGGGATTGTCACCTATCATCACTACTCGCCAAGGAGTATATATTCTATCGGAGAAACGGGCTTTAATCCCTTCTTCTTTTTCACCCGGTAGGGGGGAAAGTTTGGTAGTAAGTGATACTTGTCCTTCCGCGGCATCGACTGTCCTACCTATGTAGAATCCCGGATAGTTGTCTATATTGGCTTCGGTAATGGCAAGATAGTTCTGCTTGTCGATCTCTACCAGTAAGGGGAGTCCTGCTACAGTTTGAGCGGTAAGTTCGGTCACGGAGCGTTTGTTGAATTCGCTTTCCTGGCTGGACGTGTACGTAGGTTGGTATTCGGCTACCCATGCCTGTGCTTGAGTGGGTACGGAAAAGGCGGTCAGTTCGCGGCTGATAGCTCTGTTACCGATGGTCTTGCTACCATGTAGTTGGTAGCGGAATGCCACACCGTCATCGTATGCTCTGAAAAAGAGATTCATCCGTCGTCTTTCTCCTTCTTTTTCTATCAAGGCGAAGTGGGTTTCGTTCCACTGCATGTCTACCCGCGCATGTTTGTTCTTTACTACGGGTGTCCACGAGTCGCGCTTTGATAGGGATTCGGGAGTGTTTAACAAGGTGAAGCCGCTATGCATGGCAGGTTCTCCCTGAAACTCGAAGCCTAGAGGTGAAGGGTTTATCACCGGGTTACCTTTGTAGGTAACGGAGTAAGAGAGTTTGCCGGATAGATTTACATCCACCTTGATTTGCCCGTCGGGTGATTGCAGGGTGAAATTCTGGGCGAAACTACAGAGTGATATACTTAGAAAAATCGTGATTATATAGGTTCTCATGGATATAGGTTTTGTTTTTGAGTAGCTTGATTATTTATTACGCGGGTATTTGGCTGGTATCTCCATCATTTGTTCTACGAAGACGGGATCATCAAACTGATAAGTCTGCCGATTGTACTGTCCACCCGGAGTATCCCAAAGCATGGGGCACATTCCACGTGAGTAAATGGCTTCGGTAACGGATACACTGAATAACCGAACCACTTCCTGCGTTCTGTTTTTGGAAGAAGCACAATATTCACCGATGACTACAGGAATGCCTTTGTCCACACAGTTTTTCTTCAACAAATCCATGTTATCGTTAAGCTCCTTGAACTCTGCGGCTGTTCCCCAGGAAGGTACTCCTACGCCCCAGCCTGCATCCTCACCATTACCCAATATAGCAAATGTGGCCGGTGTATAATAATGTACGGTTATTGCCAGACGATTGGCGGGATCGGTTGGTAATTTGGTCAACGGGTCGAAAGCATACTCCAGTCCTGTGTTATATATCTCCACGAGCAGATGGCGTTTGGCATTGTTACCACCGGATCCTCTCACAATATCTACAAAGAGTTGGTTGAGTTCATTCACGTATCCAAAGG
>JAEXAJ010000171.1 GCA_023458215.1 Bacteroidota bacterium | reverse complement strand
ATTTCTCTTTTTTAGTAGGTGCTATACGGAATTATCACTTATTTCGCTGCCGATAAAATATTGAGATTATGGGAAAAATAATTGCTATGGCAAACCAAAAGGGTGGTGTAGGCAAGACTACGACGACAATAAACCTCGCAGCCTCACTAGCCACGCTTGAAAAGAAAGTGCTCGTTGTAGATGCAGACCCGCAAGCCAATGCCTCATCAGGTTTGGGCGTGGACATCAAGCAGTCGGAATGTACTATTTATGAATGCATTATCGACCGTGCCAACGTGCGCGACGCTCTTCATGACACAGAGATAGAGACCTTGAAAGTAATCTCTTCCCACATCAACCTGGTAGGCGCCGAGATAGAAATGCTGAACCTTAAAAACCGCGAGAAGATACTGAAAGAAGTACTTGCCCCGCTGAAAGAAGAGTTTGACTATATTTTGATAGATTGTTCTCCTTCATTAGGGTTGATTACGATCAACGCACTGACTGCCGCCGACTCCGTCA
The DNA here is from genome assembly GCA_023458215.1 of Bacteroidota bacterium. The sequence continues at coordinate 50,259 of JAEXAJ010000171.1, read as the reverse complement.
TCATCCCTGTTCAGGCTGAATATTTTGCATTGGAAGGTATCAGCAAATTACTGAATACGATCAAAATCATTAAATCCAAGCTGAACCCGGCTCTCGAAATCGAAGGCTTCCTGCTGACAATGTATGATTCACGTCTACGCCAGGCCAACCAAATCTACGATGAAGTGAAACGCCACTTCCAAGAACTGGTGTTCGAAACCGTGATCCAACGTAACGTTAAACTGAGCGAAGCTCCCAGCTACGGTCTGCCTACTATATTATATGACGCAGACTCTACCGGAGCCAAAAATCATATTACACTTGCCAAGGAGCTGATTAGCCGGAACGAAAGGGGATAAGAGTGATAAGGTGGTAAAGTGATAAGGTGATAGAAGGCGGTAATATTCCGCAGGATTAACAGGATTAAATTATAAATCGTCAAATTGTAAATAAGATAGATGGCACAGAAAAGAAACGCATTAGGACGCGGGCTGGATGCCCTGCTCTCCATGGATGAAGTGCAGACGGAAGGATCTTCCTCCATCAATGAAATAGAACTGTCGAAGATTGTAGTCAATCCCAACCAGCCCCGCCGTGAATTTGACCCAACAGCGCTGCAGGAACTCTCCGACTCCATCTCCGAGATAGGGATCATTCAACCTATTACCTTACGCAAATTGGATGACGATACCTATCAGATCATCGCCGGCGAACGTCGTTTCCGTGCCTCACAACTTGCCGGGCTGACCAGCATTCCGGCTTACATCCGTACAGCCGACGATGAGAACGTCATGGAAATGGCACTCATTGAAAATATACAACGTGAAGATCTGAACTCTGTGGAAATCGCCCTTGCCTACCAACATCTGCTGGAACAATACGGACTGACTCAGGAACGCCTCAGCGAACGTGTCGGAAAGAAGCGCACCACCATTGCCAACTACCTGCGTTTGTTAAAGCTACCCGCACCTGTGCAGATGGGACTTCAAAACAAACAGATAGATATGGGACATGCCCGTGCGCTGGTAACTCTCGGTGACCCCAAACTACAAGTAAAGATCTTTGAAGAAATATTGGAACATAACTACTCCGTACGTAAAGTAGAAGAAATTGTAAAGTCCCTGAGTGAAGGCGAAACCGTAAAAAGCGGCACTCGCAAGATTGCTCCCAAACGCGCCAAGTTGCCCGAAGAATTCAACATGCTGAAACAGCAGCTATCAGGATTCTTCAGTACCAAGGTACAACTTACATGTTCAGAGAAAGGAAAAGGTAAAATCAGTATCCCATTCAGTAACGAAGAAGAATTGGAACGTATCATCGGCATCCTTGATACGCTGAAGAAATAAATGACAAAGAAAAGAAGAATATATCAAATAACGATTGCCCTGCTTCTCTGCTTTTTGCAGACGGCAGGGATTGCTATGTATGGTCAGGATCGTCCACGTGCCGCAGCAAAGCGGACACAACGACAGCAAAAAGACTCCCTCGGCACTGTACTCCAGCCTTTGCGCCCGGTGGTGGACAGTCTGAATACTGAAATCAACAACATAGCCTCTCTAAAGTCGGACAGTATTGCTATTGCAGACAGCATTGCTACAGAAAACAAAAAGAAATTGCTTGAACTGACAGCCAATCCTTCGCTGAAAGAACAACCCGTACCTAAGGACAGCCTGCAAAAAGCCGTAAGCCCGAAGCTGTGGGTACCCAATCCCGTCAAAGCCACATGGCTCGCCCTCGTCATCCCGGGCGGCGGACAAATCTACAACCGTAAATACTGGAAACTGCCCATCTTTTACGGCGGCTTTGCCGGTTGTGCCTACGCACTTACATGGAACGGCAAAATGTACAAAGACTATTCGCAAGCCTACAAAGATGCCGTAAACGAAAAATGGAATTCAAGCAGTATCACCGACCTATTACCTCCGGGTTATATAAATAATGTATCCAAACCTCAGTTAACGGAGACTCTTCGGAAACGAAAAGACACTTACCGCCGATACCGGGATTTAAGTATCTTCGCCTTTATAGGAGTATATCTGCTTTCCGTAGTAGATGCATACGTAGATGCGGAATTATCCAACTTCGACATCTCACCGGATTTAAGCATGAAAGTAGAACCCGCGGTAATCAATACTCAAATGACAGGTTCTTCGAACAGGTCGGTAGGGGTACAATGTAGTTTTCGATTCTAATACCAACAAACATAATAAATATACTCATGATAAATAAGCCAACATACATGAAGAAAATAATCATCGGTACCTCGCTTCTGTTCAGTTTTTTTCTGACACCACAAATACAGGCGCAAGAAAGTATCGACGTACTTATCCGGGAGAATGGAACCGAACGGAAAGAAGTTATTGAACTACCCAAGAGCATGACTTATCCACTGGATAGTCTGTTCACCGACTGGAAAGCGAAAAATTACATAGATCTAGGCAAAGACTGTAGCACTTCTACCGAAAATCCCCTGTTCAGCGACTCTACTTATATAGACCGGTTATCACGTATCCCGACCGTCATGGAAATGCCTTACAATGAAATCGTACGCAAATTCATTGATATGTATGCAGGCCGCCTGCGCAACCACGTTGCTTTCATGTTGAGTGCCTGCAACTTCTATATGCCCATTTTCGAAGAAGCGCTTGATGCTTACGATCTGCCTCTCGAACTGAAATATTTGCCAATCATCGAATCAGCCCTGAATCCTTCGGCAGTATCGCGTGCAGGTGCTTGCGGTTTATGGCAATTCATGTTGGGCACCGGAAAAATGTACGGGCTCGAAAGCAACAGTCTGGTGGACGAGCGTCGCGATCCGATAAAAGCGACTTGGGCTGCCGCACGCTACCTGAAAGACATGTATGACATTTATAAAGATTGGAACCTGGTGATTGCCGCTTACAACTGCGGTCCCGGAACCATAAACAAAGCCATCCGTCGCGCCGGCGGCAAGACCGATTATTGGGAAATTTACAACTTACTCCCCAAAGAAACCCGAGGTTACGTACCGGCTTTCATCGCTGCCAATTACGTAATGACTTACTATTGCAAGCACAACATTTGTCCTATGGAAACCAATATTCCTGATGCGACAGACACCGTACAAGTAAACCGCAACCTGCATTTTGAACAAATAGCCGATATTTGTGGTGTGAACCTTGACGAAATCAAGAGTTTGAATCCACAGTACAAGAAGAATATCATTCCGGGAGAAAGCAAACCTCAAACGTTGCGTCTCCCGATGAACTCCATCAGCACATTTATTGACAGGCAAGACACAATCTACGCACACCGCAGCGACGAATTATTCAAAAACCGCAAAGTGGTAGCCGTAGATGACACACGTTCCAACACCCGTAGCAGTAGAAGCAACTCTTCCTCGGGCAATGCCACTTATCATAAAATCCGTAGCGGAGAAAATCTTGGCAGCATTGCCCGTAAATACGGAGTCACTGTCAATCAGCTAAAAAGCTGGAACGGACTGCGAAGCAACAATATTGCAGCAGGCAAGCGCTTGAAGATTTATAAATGATGCACTTTTCTTCTGATATCTTTTTCTTTCGGGGCAAGCCGAAAGAAAAAGTACTCACAATGCTTGTCTGATATTGAAAATTGCTTATTTTTGCAAAAAGTGAAAGAAGGAGAAACAGTATATGGAAGAGAACTTAAGCCAGAAGGAGAAAGAGAAAGCCGAAGAAGAGATGATCGACCAGGCATTCCAGGAACTGTTGAACGACTATTTGGCAACAAAGCACCGCAAGCGCGTCGAAATAATAACCAAAGCATTCAACTTTGCCAATCAGGCACACAAAGGCATCAAACGCCGTTCGGGCGAACCCTATATCATGCATCCCATTGCAGTAGCGAAGATCGTCTGTAATGAGATAGGACTCGGATCAACCTCTATTTGTTCCGCACTGTTGCACGATGTAGTAGAAGACACCGATTATACAGTAGAGGATATAGAAAATATCTTCGGACCAAAGATAGCCCAAATTGTAGACGGACTGACCAAAATCTCCGGCGGTATCTTCGGAGACCGTGCCTCGGCACAGGCAGAAAACTTCAAGAAGCTACTGCTTACTATGTCCGATGATATCCGTGTGATACTCATCAAAATAGCCGACCGTCTGCACAACATGCGAACCCTTGGTTCGATGATGCCCAACAAGCAGTTCAAGATTGCAGGCGAAACGCTTTATATTTATGCTCCATTAGCCAACCGTTTAGGTCTGTATAAGATAAAGACCGAGTTGGAAAACCTGAGCTTCAAATACGAACATCCGGAAGAATACAAAGAAATAGAGGAGAAACTTGCCGCCACTGCTGTAGAGCGCGACAAAGTTTTCAACAACTTCACGGTACCCATACGTGCCCAACTGGACAAGATGGGACTGAAATACCGTATCCTTGCCCGGGTAAAATCCATCTATTCCATCTGGAATAAGATGCAAACCAAGCATGTGCCTTTCGAGGAAATCTATGATTTGCTCGCTGCCCGTATCATCTTCGAACCTCGCAACATAGACGAAGAGCTAAATGACTGCTTCGACATTTATGTCTCTATCTCCAAAATATACAAGCCACATCCCGATCGCCTGCGCGACTGGGTGAGCCACCCCAAAGCAAACGGCTACCAAGCCCTGCACGTCACCTTGATGGGTAGCAACGGACAATGGATTGAAGTTCAAATCCGTAGCGAACGCATGAACGACGTGGCCGAACAAGGCTTTGCCGCCCACTGGAAATACAAAGACGGTGGAGGTAGCGAAGACGAGGGCGAACTGGAAAAATGGTTGCGTACTATCAAGGAAATTTTGGACGATCCGCAACCGGACGCCATTGACTTCCTGGATACAATCAAACTCAACCTGTTTGCCTCCGAGATATTTGTCTTCACCCCGAAAGGTGACCTCAAAACAATGCCTCAAAACTCTACCGCACTGGATTTTGCCTTTTCGCTGCATACCGACATAGGCAGCCATTGCATTGGCGCTAAAGTAAACCACAAGTTAGTGCCCCTCAGCCACAAATTGCAGAGTGGCGACCAGGTAGAGATCTTAACCTCCAAATCACAGCGCGTACAGCCGGAATGGGAAGTGTACGCCACAACCGCCCGTGCTCGCGCCAAGATTGCTACGATCCTGCGTAGAGAAGCGAAAGCTTATCAAAAAGAAGGCGAAACGATCTTAGCCGACTTCTTCAAGAACGAAGATATCCGTATTGATGATGCAGCCTTAAACAAGCTGACAAAACTACACAATTTCCATACCTATGATGAACTCTTGGTAGCCATTGGCAGCAAAAAACTGGTCTTAAGCGATGCAGACAAGAATGTATTTAAAGAAAAGCAAGGTACCAACTGGAAGAAATACCTGACCTTCTCTTTTGGCAATAAGGACAACAAAGACATCAAAGAACAACCGGAAGAAAAAGTTCCGCAAGAGAAGATCAATACCAAACAAATTCTAAAACTCACCGAGGAAACCATTTCGAAGAATTATATCATGGCAGATTGCTGCCATCCCATCCCCGGAGATGATGTTTTAGGGTATATAGATGAAGAAAACAGGGTTATCATCCATAAACGCCAATGCCCCATTGCCGCCCGGCTCAAGAGTAGTTACGGCAACCGCATCATTGCAACCGAATGGGATACCCACAAGGAACTTTCATTCCTCGTAACGATTTATATCAAAGGTATTGACTGTATGGGATTACTGAATGAAGTAACGCAAGTTATTTCCCGTCAACTGAATGTGAATATCCGGAAGTTGACCATTGAAACCACCGATGGTATCTTTGAAGGAAAGATTCAGCTTTATGTGCACGACGTGGACGACGTGCGAAGCATCTGCGATAACTTGAAACAAATTCAAAACATCAAACAGGTAACGAGAATAGAGGATTGAAACTATCTCCCGAACAAAAGTTTTATTTGTTCAACACCTATATTATTGATATAAAATGCCTACTTTTGCACATTATATCAATAAGTATACTATGATAGTCGGTAAATATATTAATTTAGAAATACTCCGTAAGTTGCTATTTGATGATGAAGAAGTTATTATTTCCGATGATTGCATTCAAGAAGTAGAAAAGAGTTTTCTTTTCTTAAAGAGATTCTCCAGCGATAAAATTATTTACGGGATTAATACAGGCTTCGGTCCTATGGCGCAATATAGGATCGAAGACCAATCATTAACTGAACTACAATATAATATCATCAGGAGCCATTCTACAGGAGCCGGTAAGCCATTGCCATCGCTCTATGTAAAAGCTGCAATGATTGCCAGACTATGCACTTTTCTTCAAGGAAAATCAGGTATACACAGAGAACTGGTTGATTTACTTGTAAAATTTATCAACTTAAACATTACCCCCTACGTGCCCGAACATGGCAGCGTGGGCGCAAGCGGAGATTTAGTACAACTCGCCCACATTGCTCTGACACTGATCGGAGAGGGAGAAGTGTTCTATCAAAAGCAGTTGCAACCTGCCGCCCGGATATTCGAAGAAAATCATCTTAAACCTTTCTCTATATATATACGCGAAGGGCTTTCGGTTACCAATGGCACTTCTGTGATGACAGGTATCGGGGCAGTCAATCTGATTTATGCATATCAACTACTAAACTGGTCGGTTTGTGCATCGGTTATGATGAATGAAATTGCAGGATCGTACGATGACTTTGTTTCTCAACCTTTAAATGACGCCAAGCATCACAAAGGGCAGCAAATAATAGCCCAGGCCATGAGAGATTGGATGCAGGACAGCCATTGTACCCGTAAGCGGGAAAATGAGTTATACGGTCAGAAGCACGAAGAAAAGATATTCGAACACAAGGTGCAACCCTATTATTCTCTAAGGTGCACTCCTCAAATATTAGGACCTGTTTATGACACTTTAGCCTATGTGGAAGAAGTGCTCATCAACGAGATCAATTCCGCCTGCGATAATCCTATCGTCGACCCGGAAACGGAAAACGTATATCATGGTGGAAACTTCCACGGAGACTATGTTTCTTTTGAAATGGACAAACTGAAGATTGCCATTACCAAACTAACCATGCTCTGCGAACGCCAGCTCAACTACTTGTTCCACGACCGCATCAACGGAATACTTCCGCCTTTTGTCAACCTGGGAGTACTGGGATTGAACTATGGACTGCAAGCCTCACAATTTACGGCGACATCGACTACTGCCGAATGTCAGACGCTTTCCAACCCGATGTATGTGCACAGCATTCCTAACAACAATGACAATCAAGACATTGTAAGTATGGGAACCAATTCGGCATTAATTGCCAAGACGGTCATCGAAAACTCCTATCAAGTCATGAGCATCTTGTTTATGGGCATTGTGCAGGCGGTGGATTGCCTGAAGATACAGGAGCAGCTAAGCACAGAATCGCGCTGTGTTTACAATGAAATCCGTTCTTTCTTCCCGGTATTTACCAAAGATACCCCGAAGTATAAAGAAATCGAGGCGATGGAGCAATACCTCAGAACCAGAAAGTTCAATCTGCACTTGGAGGAATAAAAGATAAAATGTAACTAGCAACAAATGAAATACGCATTAGTAACAGGCGGAAGCCGGGGCATTGGCCGCACCGTCAGTATCAAGCTGGCAGAGATGGGGTATGCAGTGCTGATAAATTATCAAAGCAACGATACCGAAGCTGCAAAAACCTTGCAGATGATCCGTGAGAAGGGTGGAGAAGGAGAATTATTGAAGTTCGACGTCACCGACTTAACGGCTGTGTCCGAAGCATTGGGTAACTGGAACCGGCAACATCCCGGCGAATATATAGAAGTGCTGATTAATAATGCAGGCATTCGCAAAGACAATCTTATGCTCTGGATGACCGAAGAAGAATGGAACGGCGTACTGAATACCGGACTGAACGGCTTCTTTTACGTAACCCAGGCATTACTTAAAAACATGCTGGTCAAACGCTTCGGACGCATTGTAAACATCGTTTCATTGTCCGGTATCAAAGGCATGCCCGGACAAACCAATTACTCTGCCGCCAAAGGAGGCATTATTGCTGCAACCAAGGCGTTAGCTCAGGAAGTGGCAAAGAAACATGTCACCGTCAATGCCGTAGCACCGGGATTTATCCGCACGGAGATGACCGAAGATATTAATGAAGATGAATGGAAGAAACACATCCCTGCCGGACGTTTCGGTGAACCGGAAGAAGTAGCCGAACTGGTAGGCTTCCTGGTTTCGCCCCACTCTTCCTATATTACAGGAGAAGTTATTTCAATCAATGGAGGATTATATACATGAGAAGAGTCGTGATTACAGGAATGGGGATTTACTCATGCATCGGAAAAAACCTGGATGAAGTAAAGAACTCATTGTATAACGGAACCTCGGGAATCGGCATTGATCCCGAACGGAAAGAGTTGGGATATTTCTCCTCTTTAACCGGACTGTTGGAGCGTCCGGATCTCAAAAAGTTATTAGACCGGCGGAAACGTCATTGCCTTCCGGAACAAGGCGAGTATGCCTATATGGCAACCGTAGAGGCCTTTAAGAATGCAGGCATCGACGACGCATTTCTGGAAGCCAATGAAGTAGGTGTACTCTATGGTAATGATAGCAGTACGGCTCCGGTTATCCATGCAATAGATATTATCCGCGAAAAGAAGAATACGGCACTGGTAGGTTCCGGTTCTATTTTCCAGTCGATGAATTCTACTGTTTCCATGAACTTGTCAGTCATTTTTAAGCTCAGGGGAGTGAACTTTACAATCTCCGGCGCCTGCGCAAGTGGTTCTCATTCCATTGGCATGGGGTATCTGCTTATCAAATCGGGACTACAAGACTGCATCCTATGCGGCGGCGCACAAGAGGTGAATCCTTTCTCCGTGGGTAGTTTCGACGGATTAAGCGCTTTCTCTACCCGCCAGAACGAACCTCACAAAGCATCCAGACCTTTCGACAAGAACAGGGACGGACTTGTGCCCAGCGGTGGTGGTGCCAGCATAGTATTAGAAAGCTACGAGTCGGCAGTAAAAAGAGGCGCTCCTATACTGGCGGAAATTATCGGCTACGGATTTTCATCCAACGGAGAGCATATCTCTGTGCCCAATATAGACGGGCCGAAGCGTTCCTTGCAGATGGCCATCCGGGATGCAGGAATCCCATTGGACGAAATCGGGTATATCAATGCGCATGCCACCTCCACCCCCATCGGCGACCTGAATGAGGCAAAAGCCATTGCCGAAGTCTTCGAAGGATATCGCCCGTACGTAACCTCTACTAAATCAATGACCGGGCACGAAATGTGGATGGCAGGTGCCAGCGAAGTAATCTACTCCACCCTGATGATGCAAAATGGGTTCATTGCCCCTAACCTGAACTTCGAGGAGCCGGACGAAGCGTCTTGCTTACTCAACATTCCCGCTCAGCGAGTTAATACGGAGTTTGATACCTTCTTGTCCAATTCATTCGGGTTCGGCGGTACAAATTCTACCCTAATAATCAAAAAAGTAAAGCAATAAAATAAGTATGACCAACGAAGAAATCATTGAAAAGATAAGAGAAACCTTATCCGAAGAATTTGAAGTAGACATTGATCTTATCCAGCCTGATGCTCCGCTCATGCAAACATTGGAGTTAGATAGCCTGGACTTGGTCGATATGGTAGTGTTAATTGAAAAGAACTTCGGTTTCAACGTAACCGGACAAGACTTTGTGGGAATCAAAACCTTCGAGGACTTTTATAACCTCGTCATCACCCGCATGGCAGAGAATAAAAACGAATAAGCGAGATGTGGAAAGGTAAAACCCGTGGTGGTGTTTCGGGATATCTGTTTTTCATTTATCTGATCAGATATCTCGGTATAAAGGCTGCTTATGGTTTCCTTGCCTTGGTTGTTCTCTATTTCATACCGTTTGCACCGAAGGCTACAAAGAGTATATGGTACTACGCACGCCGTATCCTAAAACGCAACCGCCTGCATTCCGCCGGGTTGTTACTGAGTAACTACTACCGCTTGGGACAGATACTCATCGACAAAGTAGCCATAGGCAATGGTATGATAGATAAGTATCATTTCAAATTCAGTCATTATCAGGAGTTTCTGAACGTACTGGACGGCGATCAAGGAGTTATCATGATTGGCGCCCACGTTGGGAACTGGGAAATTGGCACTCCTTTCTTCAACGATTACAGCCGGAAGATGAATGTAGTGATGTACGATGCCGAACATCAAAAGATAAAAGAGATACTGAAAAAGAACGGGCAGCAGCAACCTTATAAGATAATACCGGTCAATGAAGACAACCTGGCGCATGTGTTCAAAATCACAGAAGCACTGGATAATAAAGAATATGTCTGCTTCCAGGGCGACCGTTATTTGAATGCCGACAAGTTATTGACTTGTACCTTTATGGGGCAAAAAGCAACCTTTCCGACCGGCCCTTTCCTGCTGGCATCCAAACTGAAAGTCCCTGTGGTGTTCTACTTTGCCATGAGAGAGACCGAACAGACATACCATTTCCACTTTATACTGGCCGAGAAAGTCCACGGTTCAAAAGAGAAAAGAGCAGAGCAAGCACTGTTGGAACAATATGTCAATGCACTGGAAAATATAATCAGGCAATATCCTGAACAATGGTTTAATTATTATCCCTTTTGGGGAACATCCCCCGAACCTCCTAAAGGGGGAGAGGAATACTCCCACTAACAGGTATCAATATTTATGAAATGTAGAACTATGCAAACAAGATACACGCAAGAACGGTTTTCCGCAGTAGAGGCGCAACGGTTGGCACAAGAAATAGCTTTCGGTCCCGTGGTGTTTCAGGTATCACGATTGATGCTGAAGTTCGGCATCTTCCGTCTGCTTTCTGATAACCGGGAAGGCATGACATTGGAACAGATCAGCCAATCCACCGGATTAACACGCTATGCGGCACAAGTTCTGCTGGAAGCATCGCTTACAATCGGCACGGTGTTGATAAAAGAGGATAAGTATCTGCTAGCCAAAACCGGATGGTTCCTGCTGAACGACGAAATGGCAAAGGTCAATATGGACTTCAATCAGGATGTGAACTACAAAGGCTTGTTTCATTTGGAAGAGGCACTGGTAAACGGACGCCCGGAAGGTCTGAAAGAATTGGGAGAATGGCCTACCATCTATGAAGGGTTATCCGGCTTACCCGAACAGGTACAAAAGAGTTGGTTCGGCTTTGACCATTTCTACTCGGACCATTCATTCGGGCAGGCACTAGAAATTGTATTCAAGGATGCTCCCCGCACCTTGCTCGATGTAGGCGGGAATACCGGCAGATGGGCCACCCGGTGCGTACAATATAATAAGGAAGTGGAGGTCACCATCATGGACTTGCCGCAACAACTGGAAATGATGAAGCAAAGAACTGCGGACATTCCCGGACACGAGCGCATACACGGACATGGGGTCAACCTGCTCGATAAACAGGTACCTTTTCCGAAAGGGTTCGATGCCATCTGGATGAGCCAGTTCCTGGATTGTTTCTCCGAAGAAGAAGTAACCAGTATTTTGTCTCGTGCGGCACAATCCATGGAAACCGGTAACAGACTTTATATCATGGAGACGTTCTGGAACAGACAAAAGTTTGAAACGGCCGCTTACTGCCTGACGCAAATCAGTATCTACTTCACCGCCATGGCCAATGGAAACAGTAAAATGTATCATTCGGATGATATGATCCGGTGCATACATGCGTCAGGACTGGAGGTAGAAGAGATCTATGATAACCTGGGACTGGGACATAGCATTGTAAAATGTAAACTGAGATGAAACAAGACGCTATCATACAAGCTGAAGGCATTTTGAACCTGATACCGCAACGACCACCCATCGTTATGGTAGATTCATTCTTCGGGATCGAAAACGATCGCTCCCATTCGGGTTTGACAATTCATGCGGACAATATATTCTGCCAAGCAGGTAAGTTGCAAGAAGCCGGAATCATCGAACATATCGCCCAATCGGCAGCCGCCCGGATCGGCTATATCTATTTACAGAAAAACGAACCGGTGCCATTGGGCTTTATCGGTTCTGTAGATAAACTGAAGATTTATTGTTTGCCGAAAACGGGAGAAGTATTATCCACTGAAATCACAATCATTCAGGAAGTATTCGACATCACGCTGGTAAGCGCCCGCGTAAGCACTCCGGATAAAGTCATCGCAGAATGCCGGATGAAAATATTCTTAGATAAGAAATGAAACAGAAAACGAACTTACATACAGCAGCGCTCATCGACCGTACCACCACCAAAGTACGTTTCAGTGAAGTGGATTCCATGCAAATCGTATGGCACGGTGAGTATGTCCGTTACTTTGAAGACGGACGGGAGTCTTTCGGGAAACACTACGGATTGGGATACATGGATATCTATAAACAAGGATATATGGTGCCCATCGTAGACCTCACGTGTCAGTTCAAGCAACCCCTGTCGGTAGGTGAAGAAGTGATTATCGAAACCCGTTATATCGCTTGCGAGGCTGCCAAAATAAAATTTGAATATGTACTCTACAGAGCTACGAACGAGAACATTGTAGCTACCGGAACTACCACTCAGGTCTTTCTGAACAATAACAGAGAGCTGGAGTTAGTATCCCCCGCTTTCTATCAGGAATGGAAAAAGAAATGGAACATCCTGTAACCGTATATATAACAGCAGATTCCCTGATAAGCTCCTTAGGCAGGAATACACAGGAGAATTTAAAAGCGATCCGTGAGTATCGTAGCGGGATTACAATGCATGAAGCGGGAACGATAGCCGACGGTTCGATACCGGCTGCCACTATTCCCGGTTCGGTAAAAGGGCCGGATTCCTATTCGCGCCTGGAACAACTGTTCATACTTGCCATACAGGATATCGTATCCCGGACGGGCATCCATATATCTGATAATGACTGCGGACTTATCCTTTCTACCACCAAAGGCAATGTAGACCTGTTAAGCAATCATCCCGACAAACCGGATAGCGAAGTCTATCTATGGGAAATGGGGAAACGCATCGGTCGCTATTTTCAAGCGGAAAATCGGGTGGAGGTTATCTCTAATGCCTGTATATCGGGAGTCTCGGCTTTGATTGTAGCCAAGCGATGGATAGAAGCGGGCAAATATAAGAAAGTAATAGTAGCAGGTGGCGATATCCTCTCCCACTTCATAACCAGCGGATTTCTCTCTTTCCGGTCTATCAGCCCCAATATTTGCCGCCCTTACGATGCACAAAGGGACGGGCTTAATCTAGGCGAGGCTTGCGGAGCTATTCTGCTCAATTCCGCAGGAAACGATGCAGATATTATCCTATCAGGTGGGGCCATCAGCAACGATGCCAACCATATTTCCGGCCCGTCGCGCACCGGAGACGGACTTTACTTTGCTATTCGCCAGGCAATGGAAGAGGCGGCGGTAGCTCCTGAGGACATCAGTTTTATTAATGCGCATGGAACGGCTACCGTCTATAACGATGAGATGGAATGCAAAGCTATTCATCTGGCAGGTCTCGAAGCCGTGCCGGTACATAGTTTGAAGCCCTATTTCGGGCATACGTTGGGAGCGTCGGGAGTTATCGAATCCATTATCTGCCTGCACGAGTTAAAAGAAAACTTACTGTTCGGCACCTTGGGATATGAAGAGGCGGGGGTAAGTATGCCCATCATAGTCGGGGCCGGTCATCGGGAGATGCCGATGCGGCATTGCGTTAAAACAGCATCCGGCTTTGGGGGATGCAACGCGGCGGTTGTGTTGAGCCTTCCCGCATATCATAAGCAGATTTCTAAGAAGCAACAACCGATAGCTGTTCACACTACAACAACGACCGTCTCTATTGAGAATGCTTGCGTAAGCTTCAATGGAGAGACACTTTTTTCATCTTCCGCTCCCGACTTTGCACAATTTATCCGCGAAGCCTATAAAAATATAGGTGGAAGCAACATGAAGTTCTACAAAATGGACGACCTTTGCAAACTAGGATATACTGCTGCCGAATACTTGCTGAAAGAAAAGAACTTCGAGCCGGAAGAGATCGGCATCCTATTGGCGAACTCGGCTTCTTCGCTGCACACGGACATCCACCATCAGGAAATCATCAATCAAGAAGGAGACCATGCCGCCAGTCCCGCAGTATTTGTATACACGCTGCCCAATGTAGTAGCGGGTGAAATATGCATCCGGCATAAAATACAAGGTGAGAACACCTTCTTCATCGAACAAGAATTTGATGCGGACAAGCTGGAGCAATATGCCCGCATCGTCATGGACAAAGGAAAGTTAAAGGCTTGCATCACCGGTTGGTGCGACCTTCTTAAAGAAGAATATAAAGCAGAATTTAAACTAATGGAATAACAATATGGAAGAATTGATAGAAGAATTAAAAAGAGCACTCATCGAGGAACTTAATCTTGAAGAAATCGCCCCGGAAGACATTAACCCGGAAGAGCCCCTGTTTGGTGATGGCGGTCTGGGACTAGACTCTATCGACGCACTCGAAATTATTCTTATCCTTGAACGTAACTACGGAATCAAGATAAAGAACCCCGCAGAGGGAAAGCAGATTTTCTACTCCATACGTACACTGGCTGATTTTATTGCAGCAAACCGAACGAAATGAAGATATACGTAACCGGTTTAGGCGTTGTCTCCGGCATCGGTTCGGGGATTGCCGAAAATATCGCTTCGCTCAGAAAGCATCAACATGGCATGGGAAGGGTAACCCTTTTCCCTACCACCCTCGATGTACCTGTATCGGAAGTGAAATGCAGCAACAAAGACCTAAAACGATTACTTTCTTTAGACGTAGAAAAGACCTTTTCGCGAACAGCCTTACTGGGTTGCCTGGCAGCTCAAGAAGCAGTTGAAGATGCCAAACTGGATACGACATCCTTACGCACCGGTTTTATTTCTTCTACCTCGGTAGGTGGCATGGATCTGAGTGAACATTTCTACAACTCCTTCAGGAACAATCCCGGGAAAGGCCGGTTAAGGGAAGTTATCTCCCACGACTGCGGAGCAAGTACCGAGATGATAGCCGGCTATCTGGGCATAAGAGACTTTGTAACGACTATCAGCACAGCCTGTTCTTCCGCCGCCAACGCCATTATGCTGGGCGCCCGCATGATTGGGCACGGATTGCTGGATGCCGCCGTCGTAGGTGGAACGGATGCTTTATGCAAGTTCACCCTCAACGGCTTCAATTCTCTGATGATTCTCGATAAGGAACATTGCCGTCCTTTCGACGCATCGCGTACCGGGCTCAATCTAGGGGAAGGTGCCGGTTATCTCGTTCTGCAATCCGAGCAATCTCTCCGGAAAGAGGCATATTGTCTGTTGAGCGGATACGCCAATGTCAACGAAGCCTTTCACCAAACGGGTAGTTCTCCCGACGGAGACGGTGCGTTCCAAGCCATGCAGGAAGCTATCTTACACGGTAACATTCCCCCGGAAGAAATAGATTATATCAATGTACACGGCACAGGCACACCCAGCAACGACCTTTCGGAAGGGCTTGCCATCCGTCGCATCTTTGGCACAAACGTTCCCGCATTCAGTTCGGTAAAGGCTTTCATCGGACATACATTGGGAGCTTCGGAAGGCATTGAGGCTGTTTACTCAGCACTTTCCGTTTACAAAGGTTTTGTATATCCCAACCTGAACTTCAAAGAGCCGATGGCCGAAACCGGACTGACACCTGAGACTTCTTTCCGTGAAGGCTTACCCATCCGGCATGTATTATCGAACTCTTTCGGATTCGGTGGAAACAACTCCTCACTCCTATTTTCCACATTAAAAGAGAAATGATGCAGCCTGTTTATATCAACCATATCGCCTCTATCCATGCGGACGTCCCTTCGGGAGATGCTCCTTATCTTTCTGCCTGCGAGCCGGACTACAAAAGCATTATCACCAATGCCGCCCTGCGCCGCCGCATGAGCCGTATCATCAAGATGGGAGTTGCCTGCGGACTGGAGTGCATCGGTTCCCTGCCATCCGAAGAAGTGCATGCCATCATCACCGCCACCGGACTGGGTTGCCTGGCTGATACCGAGAAGTTCCTGAATACCATTATCGAGAACGAAGAAAGGCTGCTGAATCCTACACCGTTTATCCAATCTACCTTCAATACCATCGGCGCCCAAATCGCATTAATCCGGCAGATACACGCCTACAACATGACGTATGTACACCGGGGATTGAGTTTCGAGAGTGCCTTGCTGGACGGCATGATGAGGATTTGGGAAGGAAACGAGAACGTATTACTGGGCGCCATCGACGAGATTACCCCCACCAGCCACCTCTTGCACCAACGTCTGGGCTTGCTGAAAGATGCACAAGCAGGAGAAGGCGCACAATTCTTCCTACTCGGACGGCAACAAACGGCAGGCACTTTGGCGGAACTCATTGGAGTAAACACCTTTATAGGTGCAGCCACCCCGCAGGAGGTTACCGGACGGATTCACCGTTTCCTGCAACAACACCAATTAGCACCCGAACAAATCGACTGGTTCGTTACCGGCAAGAACGGTTATTCAAAAGGCGACGACGCATATCAGGTTTTAGAGAATGACTTGTTTGCCAAGGTCCCGTGCAGCACATTTAAAGAAGAATGCGGCGAATACCCCACCGCCTCGTCCTACGCCGTATGGAAAGTAGCCCAAGCCTTTGGCGAGCAAATTGCTCCGGGGAAAGTAGCCTTGATATACAATCATTTCCATTCCATTGACCACTCACTCATTTTAATCCGCCAAAGACAATGATAGCAGAAGTTATAATCATCCTGGCAGTTACATTCCTCGTCTATGCTTCCTGCAACATCCGTTCCAACATCTACCTGAAAGTGTTCTGCAAGAAACAGACCACAGAGAAAATAGTAGCCCTCACCTTTGATGACGGCCCGGACCCGGTACAGACTCCCAAAGTGCTGAAAGTCCTCAAAGAGCAGCAGATACCCGCCTGCTTCTTCTGCATCGGTCGTAAAGTGAAAGGAAACGAGGAGTTAATCCGGCAGATAGTCAGCGAAGGGCACTTGATTGGTAATCATTCTTTTACGCATACCAATACTTTTCCTTTATACAGTCCGTCACGGATGAAAAAAGACTTGCAAGCCTGCCAAGCCGCCCTGGAAGAAGTAACTTCACAGAAAACAAAACTATTCCGCCCGCCATTCGGAGTGACCAACCCTACCATAGCCCAAACCATTAAGAAATTAGGCTACACCCCTATCGGCTGGAATATACGGACGCTCGACACGCAGCAGCCTTCTATAGAAAAGGTTTTGCAACGTATTCGGAAGAAACTATGCCCCGGCTCTATCATTCTTCTACACGACCGTATGCCCGACAGCGATCTTCTGCTGAAAGAAGTGCTACGCCTTATCAAAGAGCAAGGATACACCGTTGTCCGTCTGGACACAATCCTATAAAAGCGTCACCCGCCTTTCAAGTACGCCTACACAGGTCTACTTACCGCACTTCTTGCCATCCCGTTGGCAAGACCTTGCCATAGGCTTGGCAAAAGATTGCCAACGACTTGGCAAGACTTTGCCAACAGCTTGGCAAGAAGCCAGCAAAGCTTGTCGCTGCCAAGAAGCCCGTATATTGAAAAAAAGCAGTACCTTAGCGGCGAATTAAGTGAAAGCATTCATCATGAAAACAATACTGATAGCTCTTTTATTCGCAGCCAACCTCCCCTATTGTACTTATGCCCAAAGCATGAAGAAACTGGTGCAGACCATGGAGTTCGAGAACCGTCTGGCAAAGGAAGCGCAAACCATACAATCCATTGAAAGCGACTTCACCCAAGTGAAGTACCTCGATATCTTGGACGAGAAGGTGACTTCCAAAGGAAGATTCTATTACCGGAAGAGTGGTAAGATATGTATGGACTACACCCGGCCGATTAGTTACCTGATTGTTATAAACGGCTCCCGCCTTAAAATAGTGGCCGACGGCAAAAAGAGTATAATGAGCCTGAACTCCAACAAGATGATGAACCAAATGCAGGATATGATTACAGCCTGCATGGTGGGCGATCTCTCGAAAATGTCCGCCGACTATAAACTGGAATATTTTGAGAATATCCCTTACTATCTCGTCAAGATAACGCCCGTCAACAAAGCCATACAAGCTTATGTATCGGGCATTGAAATATACCTGGACAAGAAGGACATGTCAGTCTACAAGCTCCGGCTTTCGGAGACTGCTACCAACTATACGGAATATGAATTCTACAACAAGAGATTTAATACCCTGAAGGATGAAACTAAGTTCTCTGTTCGCTAGTCTGCTACTGATATTCTTATGCTTGTTTGCGTCATGCGCTTCTTCTAAAATGGCGGATGCCGGTAGCAGTGTACCCGCTGTAATCCGTGCCGAAGCATACTCGCAAAAATATAACATGCAACTGGACTTTATGAAGCGTCATTTAAGTGGCATACTCATTATTAGGAAACTACCGGATAAGGACATCAGGATAATAGCTTCCACCTACTTCGGGCTCAGCCTTTTCGATTTTTCTTTTCGGGGCGATACCTTCCACATCAACAATTGCATCGAACCTATGCAAAAAAAGAAAGTACTGCAACTACTGGAAACGGACTTCAAAAACCTTCTTTTAGAAGGGAGGAATATCCATATCAAAGAGAAAAACGATACCTTCGAGAAAAGAGCCACGGGCAACGGATTCGGCAAATCGGTATTCTATTTATCAGAGTTCGTAGCCGGACACCCTGAACAGATACGGATAAAGCACCCCTGGCTGCGATTGAGCATTCAGTTGAATAAATTAGAGGAAAGCCAAGTTGCAGAATAAATGAAGCCAATATCATTTCATTCATATATGCTTATTCAATCTGTCCATTTAGAATGGATAGATTTGTCCATTACAAATGGAATCCCTATATTAGACGGTTTATTGGATGCTATGCAGTTTTTTCAATTGCCTCATGGCTTGATATTAACTTACAATCAATACGACAAGGTGATTATAGAAGATAAAACGATAGAGGTACTGCGCGCTTTTGAGTATTTCAAGAATGAGAAGAACTGAAAACATTACTGACAGATATGATACAACTGCTTACTAATTTTTATAGAATCACCCTCGCTGAAAGCTTGAACGAGAAAGATTGGAGCGTGCAGGTTATGCTCAATCCACAACATCCCGTATATGGCGGACACTTCCCGGGGCAACCCGTTGTACCGGGCGTCTGCATGCTACAAATTATCAAAGAATGTACGGAGACAATCTGTCAGACCACCTTGCTATACCGGCAGATTACATCGTGCAAGTTTCTTTCGGCCATTAATCCGAATGAGACACCTGAATTAAAATTCTCGTTCACAATAAGAAAGAGTGAAGACGGCAGCTTCCAACTATTGGTTGAGGGAATATCTCGCAAAGGAATCTTCATCAAGTTGAAAGCACAATTAATCGTTCAATGAATATGGATCAAAAGACGGAAGTATGGTGCAGGAAAGCCAAGCAACTGGGCATTGTCGTTATTATACCCACCTATAATAATGAGAAAACGCTGGCGACGGTCATCGAAGATGTGCTGTGCTATGTAGAAGATGTCATCGTCGTGAACGACGGCTCCACCGACAACACCCCCACCCTTCTGAGCAACTTCCCGAACCTGCACGTCATCACCCACCCTACCAATCAAGGCAAAGGAACTGCCTTGAAGCACGGACTTACATTAGCCCAAAAGAAAAGGTATCGTTATGCCATCACCATCGACTCCGACGGTCAGCACTTTGCCTCAGACATCCCCCTCTTCATCGAAGAGATAGAGAAAGAGCCCGACGCCCTGCTGGTAGGAGCCCGCAACCTGACATCGGACAACATGCCCGGCAAAAACACATTCGCCAACAAGTTCTCCAACTTCTGGTTCAAGCTCGAAACCGGATTGAAGTTGGAAGACACACAATCCGGTTACCGCCTCTATCCGCTCCGCAAGATCAATGTGCAGCGCTTCTATTATACCGCCAAGTATGAATTCGAACTGGAAGCATTGGTGTTTGCCGTATGGGGTGGAACCACCGTCCGTAACATTCCCATACATGTATACTACCCGCCCCGGGAAGAACGTATATCACATTTCCGCCCTTTCCGCGACTTTACCCGTATCAGCATCCTGAATACCCTCTTAGTATTCATCACGTTCCTTTGGATTTATCCCCGCAACTTCTTCCGGAAGCTGACCTGGAAGAATTGCCGGAAGTTCTTTCAAACCCATATCACCCAATCAGAGGAGTCTAACCTGAAGATCACGTATGCCATCATGCTGGGCATCTTCATGGGGATTGTTCCGATATGGGGATATCAGATGCTAGTCACCTTGTTTCTTGCCCATATACTCAAACTGAATAAAGTGATAGCCATCGTGGCAGCCAATATCAGTATCCCGCCTTTCATGCCTTTCTTGCTGTATGCCAGCTATCTGACAGGTTGCAAAGTACTGGATAGATCGGTAGAACTGCACCTTACTGATATATCGCTCGAAAATGTAAAAGCAGTTTTAGAGCAATATCTGATAGGAAGTGTTATCTTTGCA
This sequence comes from Bacteroidota bacterium, assembly GCA_023458215.1. The sequence continues at coordinate 29,706 of JAEXAJ010000171.1, read as the reverse complement.
AGCGCTTGTAGCATACTGGCGGGGATTCTTGCAATCAGCCTGCTCAGCATGTTCAGAAGACACCGGACAACATGACTCTATTCTTTATCAGACTATATGATTATTTCGAAAGGCACAAACTCCTCTTTTATTTGTCACTTTGTGCTTGCGTCCTCTTTATGGGCTACTTTGCCCGGCAGGTACGGTTTGAAGAAAATGTAACACGCTTTTTCCCTGATACCAAGAATAACCAAAACATTACGAAGGTATTCGATAATCTCAAGATAAAGGATAAGATTATCATTCTGCTATCTCCCGCTGATTCCACGGCCAATCCTGAGATCATGGCAGAAGCAAGCGACCTGCTTAAACAAAACTTGCAGGCAACGGCAGGGAAAGAGTACATCAAAGATATCTTCTCCGAAGTAGACGAGAACCTCGTAGAGAAAGCCGGCGACTTCGTTTACGATAACCTGCCCCTGTTTCTCACGGAGGAAGATTACCAACGCTTCGACTCCTTGCTGACGCAGGAAGGCATAGAAGCCGCCATGCGGAAAAATTACACCAATCTCCTTTCTCCGGCAGGGATAGCTCTGAGAAGTTATATACAGAGAGATCCGCTAGGGCTTGGGGGCAATACCCTGAAACATCTACAGGATTTCCAACTGGAAACCAACTACGAAATAGACAACGGACATATATTCTCGAAAGACGGCGGCACCTTGCTAATGTTTATAACCCCGGTATTCGGAACCGGAAGCACGGGAAAAAATGACAAGCTCATTCAAGTACTGGAAGATGAGTTGCAGCAAATAGAGAAGACTTATCCCACCCTAAAAGTCTCCTATTACGGAGGACCTTCGGTAGGAGTTTATAATGCACGGCAGATAAAGCAAGACACGATCATGACTTCGGGTATTGCGTTGCTGATTATCATTGTATTTATTTCACTGGTATTCAAGCATAAAAAATCGATACCGCTCATTATAACTCCGGTTCTGTTCGGCGGACTGTTCGCCCTATGCATGATTTACTTTCTCCGTGGTTCCATCTCCGCCATTGCTGTAGGGGCAGGTTCGGCCATCTTGGGAATTGCACTGAGCTATTCCATACACATGTTGGCGCATCAAAACCATGTCTCTACCGTGCAGCAGCTTATCAAAGAGATAACCTATCCGCTCACCGTAGGCAGTTTCACTACAATCGGCGCATTTTTCGGGCTTGTGTTCACTACATCCGAGCTTTTACGGGACTTCGGTTTGTTTGCTTCGCTGGCTCTTATCGGGACCACTCTTTTCTGCCTCGTCTACCTTCCGCACTTCCTGAAAGGTCAAGCAGATGTAAAGCAGGGTACCATACTCCGTTTTATCGAGAAAATAAACGCTTACCCCTACGAAAAGAACAAATGGCTGGTAGGCGGAATTGTCGTTATCACGATCATCTGCTTGTTCACCTCGCAAAAGGTGAGATTCAACGACGACATGATGAGCATCAATTATGAACCTCAACACTTGAAACAGGCAGAAGCCAAACTGGAAGAACTGTTCAACACCGAGGAGAAGACCGTGCTCTTTGTAAGCGTAGGCAAAGACATGTCCGAAGCCCTTCAAAGCTATTCAACGACCAACCGACAGCTAGACGCGTTCAAAGCGAATGGACTTATCAAGGCGTATGCATCCGCCGAACAATTCCTCATCTCACCGCAAGAGCAGCAAAAGCGGCTTGAACGCTGGAAGCGCTATTGGCAAGAACCGGAAAGAAAAGCCACCGTACGCAAATATTTGGAAGCATCCGCCCGCACCTATCATTTCCGCGAAGGCAGTTTCGACTCTTTCTATCAATGGTTGGATCAGCCTTTCCAACTCTACGATTATCGGAAAGACACCGACAATGTCTCCAATACCTTATTGAATGAGTGGCAAACAACCGCCGACTCCCTCACCATGCTCATCACGCAAGTGCGCATAGGCGATAATACCAAGGAGGAGGTCTACCAGCAGTTTAAGAATAATACGGATGTCGTTGTTTTCGACCGCAGTTACTTCACCAATCAATGGGTTTCAGCCATCAACGATGACTTCTACCTGATACTGTATATCTCGTCTTTCCTTATATTCCTGGCCTTGCTGATTTCGTTCGGACGCATCGAACTGACACTAATCAGTTTCCTGCCCATGTTAATAAGCTGGACAATCATCTTAGGGCTGATGGGGATACTGGGAATTGAATTCAATATTATCAACATCATCCTTTCCACCTTTATATTCGGCATAGGAGATGATTTCAGCATCTTCATCATGGACGGGCTTCAAAGTAAGTACAAGACCGGAAAGGCTATCCTGAACTCTCATAAGACAGCCATTTTCTTTTCCGCATTTACTGCCGTTGTGGGAATGGGAACTTTGGTATTTGCCCAACACCCTGCCTTGCAATCCATCTCATTGATTTCTATTCTCGGAATGTCGACAGTGGTATTGGTTGCCTATACCATACAGCCTATAATCTTCCGGTTCTTTATAGCCAAACCTGCTTCCAAAGGATTGCCACCCTATACATTGATAGGACTGCTCCGAACCGTAGTTCTTTTCTCGCTTTTTGTGTTGGGATGCATCATTCTGAGGGTACTCATTCTTTTGTTGTACCTCGTCCCCATACGCCGCCTCTACAAACAACGGTTCATTTGCCGGATTATAAACATCACTTGCAAGGGCATAGTGGCAGTAGCTACGTTTGTACGCAAAGAGGCTATTAATACTACCAACGAGAACTTCAAGAAGCCTGCTATCGTGATTGCCAATCATCAGTCCTTTATCGACATTCTGGAGTTGCTATCTTTCTCCCCGAAGATTATCATGATAACCAACCACTGGGTATGGAGTTCTCCTGTATTCGGCGGAATCATCAGGTATGCCGGTTTCTTCCAAGTGGACGAAGGCTACGAATTGTGCGTGGAGCGGATGAAAGAGAAAGTGAAAGAAGGATATTCCATCGCCATTTTCCCCGAAGGTACACGCACCTACGACGGTAAAATGAAACGCTTCCACAAAGGGGCTTTCTATCTGGCTGAGGCACTTCAACTGGATATTATTCCTGTTGTCCTCTACGGCAACGGCAAGATTATAGCCAAGGCACAGCCTTTCTACATCCGCAAGGGCATCATATACTCAAAGATATTGCCTCGTATTCCTTACAATGATACTTCCTTCGGAACGACTTATCAGGAGAGGAGCAAACGTATATCCGCTTATATGAAAGAGGAATATGCCCGCATTTGCCAAGAGAAAAACACTCCTGCCAATCCGGCATTCTACGAAGCCCTGATACTGAACTATATCTATAAAGGCCCCATTATCGAATGGTACATACGCATCAAAGTAAAGATGGAGCGTAACTATCAACTCTTTAACCAATTGATTCCGATGAAAGCCCGGATTACCGACATCGGATGCGGACTTGGCCCGCTGTGCTACATGCTCTCCCTAACATCGAAAGACAGGCAGTTCCTAGGAATAGACTACGATGAAGATAAAATAGCCCTTGCCCGCCATGGCTGGCTTCGCAAAGAAAATCTCCGCTTTGAATATGCGGATGCGTTGGCATACGATTTCCCGGAGAGTGATGTCTTCATTCTGAGCGATATACTGCATTACATGAGTTATCAACACCAACATGATTTGCTCGTGAAATGCACTGCTTTGCTTTCTTCCGAAGGAATGATTATCATACGGGATGGAAATACAGCCGATGCCCGCAAACATCGGCTAACCCGCTTCACAGAACTACTCTCTACGCGGATCGTCAATTTCAACCGTACCCAAGAAGAGTTATGTTTTTCTTCCGAAACTCAGATACGGAGTATTGCGCGGGAATGCGGTATGGTGGTGAATGCCATCCGGAACGACAAATATACATCGAACACTATCTATATACTAAAAAAGAGTAACCGCCATGAGTAAGTACGACGTTATCATCATCGGAAGCGGCTTAGGCGGGCTGGAATGCGGAACCATTCTTAGCAAAGAGGGTTACAATGTATGTGTGCTCGAAAAGAACGATTTGTTTGGCGGTTGTTTTCAGAGCTACCAACGGAAAGGACATTTGCTCGATACCGGTATCCATTATGTCGGTAGCTTGGGCAAAGGGCAGATTATGAACCAGTTCTTCCGGTTTATAGGAATAATGGATAAGCTGAAAATCTGCAAACTGGATGAAAATGCTTTCGACAGAATACTTTATAAAGATCAGGCGTATGATTATGCCATGGGGTACAATCAGTTTATCGAGAATCTCTGCAAAGCCTTCCCGCAGGAGAGGGAGAATCTTCACCAATATACCCGGCTATTGCAGGAAGTAGGCAACCTCGTTAGTGTGGATAATCTCAAAAAAGGGGTCATATCTAACGAAGGAATGAAATTCTTCCATACTTCGGCAGCAGAGATGATAACCCGGATTACTTCAAACCCGGATTTGCAATCGGTATTGGCGGGGTCGGCACTCTTGTACGGCGGGTTAAGGGAGCACTCCAACTTTTACGAACATGGCATGATTAACAATTCCTATATACAAGGAGCCTACCGGTTTGTTGACGGAAGTATGCAGGTAGCCACGGAAATGATTAGCATCATTCGTGCCAATGGCGGTACGGTACTGAACAACAGCGAAGTCACCCGTATAATTGTGGAAGACGACCGGGTACAAGGTGTCGAGATAAACGGTACGGAACGAATGGAAAGCAATTATGTAATCTCCAACGTACACCCCAGACTGACCCTTACCTTACTGGATAAAAACCGCTGCATCAAGAATGCCTACATTTCACGCATCAACGCATTGCAGAATTCCTACGGCATCTTTACCCTCTATTTAATAATGAAGCCGAATAGTTATCCCTATATCAACCGGAACCTCTATATGCATGGAGACAATGACGTATGGTACAGCAAGAACAAGGGACTCACCACCAACTGTATGATTTCCATGCAGGCTTCTTCATGTTCTCCCCACCATGCGGAAGTGATTTCTATCCTGACACCGATGTATATAGACGAAGTATCCCCCTGGCTGAACACCCTTCCCGAAAGGAGAGGCGATAAATACAAGGCGTTTAAAAAAGAAAAGGCCGGGCAGTTGTTAGCGTTCATCCGCAGTCATGGCATTGACTTTGGCGATGCAATAGAAACCATGTACACCACTACCCCGCTAAGCTACAGAGACTTTACCGGCACTTGCGACGGATCTGCATACGGTATTATCAAAGATTATAAATGCCCGCAAGTGGGCTTTGTTTCCACACGTACCAAGTTAGACAATCTATTTCTTACCGGACAAAATATGAATGTTCATGGTGCTTTAGGAGTAACCCTGACTTCCATCATTACCTGTGGCGAGCTTCTCGGGCAGGAGTACTTAGCTAAAAAGATTGGTCATGCATAAGATAATAAAGAAAACAATCAAGTACACGGCATGCGGCATCGGATTCATTATTCTTGCCGTTATCGCTTTTGTGTCGGTTCTGTATTTCTCTGCCGATATGATGATGCCCGAATATACTTCTAAAGCCACCGGAGAAGTAATTCGAACGGATAGCCTGCGGCAATACAAAGGCAATTACTTGCGGCACAGCAACAGCGGTTTGTGGGAAATGAAGGTTAGCGGCGATGCTTTCGAGCGCGGAGAGGCTATCGGGAAACTCTCTTCAGACTTGCTATACTACCAAGAGAAAGTATTCGTAGACCAAATACGTGAGATGATCCCTTCGGACAGTTACCTCAAGTTCCTGCGCTTCTTCATCGTACTCTTCAATCGCAATCTGGGAAAGAACGTGCCCGAAGAGTACAGGGACGAGATTTACGGCGTTTCACTCTCCTGCACCCACGAATATGATTTCATCGGCACGCCGTATGAACGGCAACTCAACTACCACTCGGCGCACGATTTGGGACATGCCATGCAGGACTATATGCTGGTAGGATGCAGTTCCTTTGCGACCTGGGGAGAGAACAGTGCCGATTCATCGCTCATCATCGGACGTAACTTCGATTTCTATATGGGCGATAAGTTTGCACGAAACAAACTGGTTTCTTTTTATCAACCGGAACAAGGTTATAAATTTGCATCCGTGGGCTGGCCGGGCATGATCGGAGTACTTTCAGGTATGAACGAAACCGGGTTGACGGTAACCATCAACGCCGCGAAATCTGCCATGCCTACATCTTCGGCCACTCCTATCTCTATCCTTACAAGGGAGATATTGCAATATGCCTCGACCATTGAGGAAGCTTACGCCATTGCGCTGAAACGGAATACATTTGTTTCCGAATCTATATTGATAGGTTCCGCGAGAGATGGAAGAGCCGCGATTATCGAGAAGTCACCGGAGAAGATGGCACTCTTTACGGGCAGTCCTAATCAGATTATCTGTACCAACCATTATCAATCCGATGCTTTCCGCAACGACGAACGGAATAAGGAAAACATAGCGACTTCCGACAGCCCTTACCGTTTTCTCCGCCTGCAAGAATTACTCGGACAAAACAAGCCGATTGATCCTTTGAAAGCAGTCTCGATACTCCGTAACCGGAAAGGAGTGAAAGAAGCTAATTTGGAAATGGGAGATGAGTATGCCATCAACCAGCTAATAGCCCATCACTCAGTAATCTTCCAACCGGAAAAACGTATCATGTACGTATCTACTTACCCGTGGCAATGTGGAAAATTCAAAGCTTACGACCTCAATAAGATATTCAGCGACAGCGTGGATTTCCATCACGAAATAGCCACCGAAGCCCTGACCATACCCGAAGATTCTGTTATCTATCAAAAAGAATTCAAACAATTCATGGAAAAGCCCAGACACTTGGGCAAAAGCGCACATCCAACCGAGAACAAGTAAAAACTAACTATATGGAAAAGAATCCCGACATACAATTCCTCTCACAGGAAGCAATAAAACACTATCAGGAAGTCCGGCTTGCCGATACCCTGACCTACTTGCAAACTCATTCCCCATTCTATCAGCAGATGTTTAAAGAACATTCCATAGATGTTTCCCGCATCAAGAAGATAGAAGACCTGCAACAAATACCCGTCACTACTAAAACAGACCTGCAACTCCACAACGACGAGTTTATTTGCGTAGACAAAGATGAAATCATTGATTACGTAACTACTTCCGGCACTTTGGGCGATCCGGTAACTTTTGTGCTTACTTCGGAAGACCTCGACCGCCTGGCATACAACGAATATCTATCTTTCAACACTACCGGATGCAGCCGCCATGACATCTTACAACTGATGACTACCATAGACCGCCGCTTCATGGCAGGTCTAGCTTACTATCTGGGAGCCAGAGAGCTGGGCATGGGAGTAGCCCGCGTAGGCAACGGCATCCCCGAATTGCAATGGGATACCATCCACCGCATTCATCCTACTTGTGGTATGGTAGTACCTTCGTTCCTCATCAAGCTAATAGAATTTGCCGAAAAGAACCGGATAGATTACAACACCTGTTCCATGAAGAAGTGTGTCTGTATCGGCGAAGCATTGCGCAATCCCGACTTCTCCCTGAATACCCTCGGGCAGCGTATTAACGAAAAATGGCCTTCACTCCAGCTCTATTCTACATACGCTTCCACGGAGATGCAGTCCTCCTTTACCGAATGTTCGGAGTTTCATGGCGGACACTTGCAGCCCGAACTCATCATCGTGGAGTTTCTCGATGACAAGAATCTTCCCGTGAAAGAAGGAGAAGCGGGAGAAGTAACTATCACGACACTGGGTGTCAAAGGCATGCCTCTACTCCGCTTCAAGACAGGTGACATTTGTTACCATTATACAGAGCCTTGTGCTTGTGGCAGGAATACCATTCGGTTAAGTTCCGTGTTAGGACGAAAAGGACAAATGATTAAATATAAGGGGACAACTCTCTACCCGCCCGCACTATTCGATATACTGGACGATATGCCGAAAGTTAAGAACTACGTGGTCGAAGTATATACCAATAAGCTGGGTACGGACGAGATACTAATCCGCATTGGCAGCGACGAGAACAGCGATAGTTTTGCCAAAGAAATAAAAGATATGTTTCGTTCCAAAATACGGGTTGCCCCTACCATCCGGTTTGAACCGGCAGAGTACATCGCCCAGATACAAATGCCGCCCATGAGTAGAAAAAGCATTAAATTCTTTGATTTACGATAAGTTATATCTAATTTTGGATAAATAAAGAACTGAGTACTGACATTAAACTATCAAATTGTATGAAAAAGTTAATCACCTTTTTACTATTGGCAACAAGCATTATCTGCTTCGGTCAAGACAAGAATCCTTTGGAAAATGTTTCAAGTATCAACTTCTATGGTATAGATTATTCGGCTGCAAAAGTCTTTGGTGCGGCAGAAACTCCCAGACAATTCATACACGTATTTGGTGAGATCAATCAGCTATTCATTACCGAGTCAAAGAAGTATGATGTAAGTAAGAAGCTAAAGATAAAAGTAAATCAGATTTCACTCAAAGCAGTAAACCAGGTTAATGACAACATTGATCCTGAAGAGCTCATGACTACCGACACCAGCTATACACTGAGCGACAAAGACATCCAGCGGGTTTTGAATGCACTCCCCGTACAGAAAGAGCCAGGTATTGGTATGGTAATCATCGCCAAATTATTGAATAAAGCCGATGCATACGGTTCCTACCAAGTGGTGTTCTTCGATATCGAAACAAGGGAAATAGTGAAAGATTATGCTATTGGCGGTAAGGCCAGAGGTTTCGGATTGCGCAATTATTGGGCCGGCTCCATATATTCAGCGATAAAGAATCTATAAATCGAATATTATACATAAAACGACAGAACAATGAAGAAATTACTATTACTGCTTGCCCTATTAATGGGAATCAGCTTCTATGGCATGGCACAAAATTATACCGAAGTAGTTTATCTGAAAAACGGGAGTATCATCCGCGGACTTATTATTGAACAAGTACCCAACAAATCCTTAAAAATTCAGACATCCGACGGAAGTGTCTTCTCTTATACCATAGATGAAGTGGAAAAGATTACGAAAGAAGGCTATTACAAGCAACCCAAACAGACCAAGCCGGTAAAAGAGTACAGACACCCCGGAGAGTCGGTACAAGTCAGACCATCCAGACAAGCCAAAGTATCAAGATCATCACGGCAGGACAGTTTTGAAAGACCGTCGTTAAGGGGGTATAAAGGCTTTGTTGAAACGGGCTATGCTTTCGATATTTCCGACAGCAATGCCGACCGTATAGATGTATCGACCACGCACGGCTATCAATTCAATAACTATCTGTTTGTGGGTGGTGGTGCAGGAGTCTCTTACTATTCAGATGCAGATCTGTATTCTGTTCCTGTTTTTGCCAGTTTCAGAGCCAATTTTATGAACAAAAGAATCACTCCGTTTGCCGATACAACAGCAGGCTACTCAGTAGGAGATGTTGAAGGTGCATTTGCTACTGCGGGTATCGGCGTACGTTTTGGTCTTGCCCGGAAAATGGCACTAAATCTGAAAGTGGAATATGTGTATCAGGAATACGGAGACGATTATTATTATAATTCAGGATCAGCAAGCAATATCGGAATCAAACTCGGTTTTGAATTCTAAAAACAGTTTCGGCTCAACCTTGAATATTTTGTTTTAATGCCTCGACATCTTCATAAGTAAATGCATCGAGTGCATCCTTCATACCAAGCAACTCTTCACGGATAGACTTCAATCGGTCAACGATTTCAAAGTTCCGAAGAGTTGCTTCTTTATTATCCTTCATCCGCTGGCGGGCACCGGGCAATGTCATTCCCCGTTCCTTTACTAAATGATAAATCAACTTCACCGTGTCGATATCTTCTTTGCGATATTGACGCACCCCTCTTCCCGCCTTCTTGGGATTAAGCTGCGGAAATTCTTTCTCCCAGAAACGAAGCAGCGACTCATTGACATCGAACATGGCAGCCACCTCGCTGATAGAATAGTATAATTTTAGATCTTTATCTGTATTCAGCACGATAATAATTGATTAGTTTATAATTAATCCAGCACCTTACCGTTGTTGGCTGCAATCTGTATCATGCGGTCATAATCCTCGGCGCTCAAATCCATAAAGTAGTAATTGACCGGATTCACCACCTGCCCTTTCACATGCACCTCATAGTGAAGATGCGGTCCGGTACTCTTGCCTGTACTGCCCACAAAACCGATTACTTCACCACGCACCACCTTCTGCCCAACTTTCACATTATAACCTTGCAAATGGGCGTACCAAGTGCGATAACCAAATCCATGATCGACGATGATCGTATTTCCGTACCCCGTCTCCCAGCCCACCTTGACAACAGTACCGTTGCCTGTAACATAGACATCCGTACCGGGATGGGCGGAGAAGTCCATGCCCGAATGGAATTTAGTTGTACCATATATAGGGTCGATACGTGTGCCATAACCGGAAGCGGTCTGACGAAGGTCTTTATTGGAAATAGGTTGGATAGCAGGGATGCACTTCAACATTTCATCATGATTCTTGCACATCTCTACTACATCGTCGAACGAACGGGACTGGATATAGAGTTGCTTGGTAATCATGTCCATCTTCTGAGTAGTATTAATCACCAAATCAGAGTTTGCCATATCCATCAGGTGTTCGTAACGGTTTGTACCACCATATCCGGCTTTACGGATAGCAGAAGGGATAGGGTCTGCCTGAAAGATAACCCGATAGAGGTTATCGTCACGCTGCTGAATGTCCTGCAACACCCCCGCAGCTTCGTCGAGCCGGCGCGAAAGTACGTTATATTGCGCTTTCAGTTGGCTATTCTCTTTTCTTAATTCTTTCTCAGAAGGAGAGCCGAAAATAAGTAACAGTATGATAAAACAGCCGGCACCGAGTCCCATACCGACAAACAGACGGCGGAGAATGCTCAACGCACGTTGTCGGACTGTAGGATAAATACGGTCGTAGGTCTGGGTTTGAGGGTTATATATGTAGTAAACTTTGCGCATGAATGTAATTGCTTTTGCGAGTTAGTATGGCAAAAGTAATATAAAATGCGTTATCGAACAACGATAGCGGCAATTGTTTCACTTATTCTCACTTTTCCCTTACAAAAGCTTAAAAAGTAATACCATAGCAATCAAGACATTGCATATATGGAGAAGGTTTTTCATATATGAAAAGGCCAACAACAAATATAAGCTACATTGCAGCCTCTAACGAAATCAAACAAATAGTTTAATTCATATTGTATTGATCTCGGAAAAACAAACAAATAAATTATAACACATCAAGTATCAATCAATCTATGAAACAACAAAAGGAATTCTACATCCCTCCCTACGTAGAAATAATAGCGTTGCAACAAGAAGCTGAAGTAATGATGAGCAGCACTACCCGCCCCAGCAAATATTGGCCCAAAACTACCACCCGTAGCATGCGCTATCTCACTAACAAAAACAGATGTAAGAAATAATACTTTATAGTCAACTTTAAACAAATAAATGTACACATGAAAAAAGAAATGTATCAGCCTCCTCGAATAGAGGTCATCGAGATGGAAAGTGAAGGAATCGCAGTAATTCCGGGTAGTTATGGCAATGGCGGCGGAATAGATACCCGCAGCTATAGCAGCAGTGGCACAACTCGTAGTAGTAAGTACGCCACCAGTAGTGAGATTGAAGACATGATCGAAGACTTCTTCACCATTCAACAGTAACCGGCTATGAAAACAGGAACTAACGCATGGCTACTGGCGCTATCCGCAGCAGCTACACTGGCAATTGGTGCATGCACCAACGAACTAGGCGCACCAAGCACCGGCACCTTGATTGCCGCACGCTTGCGGGCAAGCAGTACTACCGGAACCAGCACACGTGCCTCGGTAACTCCCGACAACGAAGACCTGAGTAAAGGAGAAACCTTCCACTGGGATGAGCAGGACAAGCTGGCGCTGATAATCGGCAAGACCAATGGTACTATCGTAGGAAGCGGTTGGAATGAGTTCGACATCGATCCCGACTTTGACCCTGAAACCGCCCAAGACACCCACGCCGATTTCACCGGAAACATCCCCGCAGCCTCGGCCAATGACGTTGTATATGCCATGAGCCCTTGGCGAGATAACTACGGTACGAAACTCACCCGGGTGCCGCTGATGGTAGAGGCTACCCAAACGCAAACAAACATCAAGGAGTATGACTTCGATCATATTTATGAAGAGAATACCTCTACACACATCGGTCAGTTTGCCTACATGTATGCCCGGAGCACACTGCCTACCGACCTTACGTCCGGCACCGGAGGCTCCGCCCAACTGCCCCAACTTACCTTCAAGCACCTCTGCCCGCTGCTGCGCTTCCGGGTGCGCAACGCTTCCACCCGTAATTGGGAAGTGGCGAAGATTGAACTGAAGCATAGCAGTGCCACACAAAGTAAGTATTGGTTTGCCACCAAAGCCTTGGTAGACTTGACGCAGCAGGACCCTACCCGGCACATCACCCTTGCCGAAGACGGATCGTCACAAACCATGACGTTGGAGATAAGTAATTGCATGGAACTGGCCGCCAACAGCACCGAGTATGAAGCAGGCAAGTACCTCAACGCCTACCTGCCTCTACTGCCTACCACTAAATACAACGACATCGACCTGCCCGAAGACGAGGCCCCCGGACCTTACCTCACCCTCAGCATCACGCTCTCCGGATACACTACTCCTCAAGCTGTCATCAGCCAACGACTCTATTACAAGCAAGTGCCCTTCCTCGCCAATGGCCTCCAACCCGGATTGCGCTACTATTTCAACATTGTCATCGACAAGCTGTTGCATATAAATATAGACGGTATGGGAATATACGATACAGATATCGACTTTGAAGATGCAGCACCGGACGAAGAAATCGTCGTAAAGGAGTAATAACATCAATAACAATCGTACGAATTATGAATATCAACCGAATCATAAAGAACAACCTCACCACCCTGGCAGCCACAACACTGCTGGTCGTGAGCCTCGGTGCCTGCAACGACGAGATATACACCGCAGGCAACAACCCCACCCAAACCGCCGGACAACTGACCGTCGGCCAAATTATCATAGACGGACTGCAAGACAACCGGGCTACCACCCGTGCTGTCTTTGAAGATGGAACGAGCCATTGCGCCGAAGTTGACGGTGGGATACGTAACTGCCCCCCTAACACCGCTATCCGCTCGCTGGAAAATGGCGACATGCTATATGCAAACTACAACTTTACCGGTACTGACTTGGATAAAACAAGTCACTACGAAGCTAATTTCCAAAAGGATAAAGATACCGGTGCATGGACTTTTGGCAACACAGGTTTGTATAATCCGACCTTCTACGTGCGTCCCGATGAAGATAAAGAAGGAGAGTCATGGGCAAAGACACGCATGCGGATTCGCGCTACCGGCTATGATGGTAATGGATTTTTAGACGGGATAATGGTTTATATCAATGCCTCTAGCGCTAACATCGAGACCGGCAGTGAACCGGGTGGTACGGACTCCCAGCATGAGAACCCTCAATACGTCATCATTCCCGGCATAGCGGAACAAGTAAAAGAGCACCTCTACTTCGATGCCTTGGTGGCAGAAACAGGTACGATGAACGAAGATGGAGGCATTGAAGGCGAGACCGATGCCCAGGGAGAGGTTCTTAAAGGACGCATTGCCATCGACCGCAACCCAGATAGCCCTACCTTGGGCTTGATACGCGCCAACCTCATTCATGCCGGTGCTTTGATGCGCCTGAAGGACGAAGATATAGAGATAGACGGAGAGAGTAAACCCGAGTTGCTAAAGTATCTTTGGGCATACGTAAAAGCTACCAACTTAGAGCCTTCAGACTACTCCAGCGATAAAGAGTATTACGTGCCTTTCACTGCCGTCACTGTAAACGGTACCACTTACCGCCAAGCCATTATTCCCGCCGGAGCTACCGTTGCAGGGTTTGTAATTGTCACCTCAGCGGATGCCAAGGGCAACACACCGGGCAACAACATCCTGGCAGGTTGGGACGAGAGCGAGCAGCGCATACTGGAAGCTAACACACGCTATCCGCTGAAGATAGAAGTGAGCAACACCACGAGAGCCCAAGTCGCCTTTATCACCCCAGACGGACTGCCCGGATGGGGAGAACAGGAGAATGAGACGGACTTGGTGATGGACTATCAATATATAGGTATAGGTGACAATGGCGGACACAGCTACGAGGTATACACCGCAAAGGGATTAAAAGAACTGGCGGAGTGGATAAACGGTACCACCGACCCCAATGACAACGACAACGATATCCCTACACCGGCACCCGGTTCGGGTGACGATAACCCGGTAGATGAAGAAAACCGAAACAAGACCAACATCACACTGATGCGCAATATTGTACTGCCCGCACCCGCTAATAAGGATGAAAGCAACTGGACGCCCCTAGGCTACAATTACACGGGGACTTTCGATGGGAATGGCAAGACTATTTCGGGGATGAAGTTCGTAGAGCACGGTAGTAATATGGCCCTTATCGGTAGAACAGATGACGGCGGCGTGGTGAAAAACTTAACAATGAAAGAGATAGATATAAGGAAGAACCAAAATTCCAATGCACTTTTGCAAACGGGTGCCATTGTAGGGAACAACAACGGTGGTATTCTAATAAACTGCCATGCGTCGGGTAGTATAGATGCAATCAGTAGTGCTCCATCCGCAAACATTGCCGGCATTGCAGGCGGCAATAGTTTTGGTGGCGTCATCATAGCCTGCTCCAGCACTGTCACAGTGGATAGTCAGAATGAGGTAGGTGGCATTGTAGGGAGCAATAATCAATCCTCCATCATCGGTTGCTGGAATACGGGGAAAGTATCAGCCAGTACATACGGTGGTAGTATCGTGGGGAAAAACTACACAAGCGGTGGCAGCACCATCGCCGGTAACTGGGGTAGTGCCCCACAAGACGGCACCAGCAACAAATATTCTGTCGAAATCGATGCCGTTACCGACTACACCGCTCTGAATGCCGACGACAACATCAAGGCCATGAATGATGCCATTGACGCCTACAACAACGGGCAAAGCAACGAAGCACTAAAATGTCCTTACCATTGGCAAGCAGGTGCAAATGCAGCAACAGACCTGCCCGTCCTTGTGAAAAAACCAACCAACTAAAAACGAACGAATATGAAGATAAATAAACTACTCAACCGGGCAATCACGCTTGCCCTTACAGCCACGCTTGCCTTTAGTGCTTGCGTAAACGATCTGCCGGAGACGGAACAGAAACCCGATGCTCCTCATGCCATCCCCCTCTCCTTCACCCTACCTGCGGGATTATCGGGCTTTGGCGAGAAAGCCACCACCCGCGGCATTGTACCCGGATTCGATAAGGGCGACCATGAGTGGGAGGAAGGCGATGAACTAATGGCATCGATTACGATTATGCGCGAAGGTGAAAGTGAAACTTCTACTATTATAGGATACGCCGTCGGCACCACCCTTGTTTTTAAAGGAACCGACAGAGAAACCCGGCAAAGCACCTGGATAGTGAAAGCAGGCGATGACGATATTGTGTTGATACTTAATAATGAAGATGACCCAACCCTCTCGACCAACAAGGATACCCCGCTATTAAAAACCGCCGGCAACAACACCAGCTTCATACTTCCGTCTGCATTGGCAGACGCAGAAAGTATGATGATAATGACTACGCTTTTCTATGCACCCGGCATGAAGGATTGGACTATAGGTGCAGGTATGGAACTTCCTATTATGCCTGTTCGCAAAGCAGATGTCAGCATCGGCACTACACCGCTATGGCTGAGTATGCAAACCACTACTTCCAACACTTTCGCCCCCGAAACATTAGCTACAGCTCTAGCAGAGGCAACCGATTATACCAATGCTATCTTCCCATGGTTCTCCTTTGGCAAGCGTTTGCGCATCTACACCGGACGTTCGGGTGACGAGGTACAACTCTTCTGTCCCCAATTCTTCTCCTATCCCGATGAAAGAACGGATGACGACATCTACACCGCTACCACCGGGAATGATGGCAACGCTTACTTCTATGGTTACGCCGAGTATTTCGACAGTTACAACAATGAGTTGGACGGCAGCAACGGCAAAGAGTTCGTCGTTACCTTGAAAAACCTGCAACCTGCCGACGGCAGCAGCGCTCAAGATGTAATGGTCTTCAAAGCCAGTGCCAACAACACGGTGTGCCTCGAAGTGAGCGAGCCTGACGGCAGCGGTACCGGTCTTTCTTACGCCATCGACGCCTCTTGGGCAGTAGAAGGCATGGAAAGCTCAAATTAAATCACTATATTTGTCCATCACCTCAAAAACACACTGCCATGACCTACCTTCGCCTCGCCTGCCGCCTGCTCGTCCTCACCCTATTGGGAACGATGGCTGCTTGCCGGCCTGCCGCGAATACTGATAACCGACACACCGCCCGCTTCCGGGGCGACTCGCTCCACCTCATCGCTCAGGCCGACCGCCTGAGCGATGAAGGTCGCGACCGCGAAGCCATCCCCTACCTCGACTCTGCCCTGAAGCTGCCTTACACCGATGCGGACGGACACATCGTGAATCCCGGCCTTAAAGGCGAAGGCACCTTGACACTAAACGAAGCCCGCTGGTTTGCCAACACCGCCTTGCGCTATCACCTGGTGGGCTTCAACATTCTGATGGACTTTGAAGGTGGTTACAGGCACCTCGACAGCCTCGAACGTTTGCGCCTGCCCATCGTAGAAACCTATTGCAAGCGGGGACTGTGGGTGACCAAAGCCCAAATGCTCATGGCACTGAACCGCCACAACGAAGCCGTAGACTACCTGAACCGTGCCATGCAGCTAGATACCACCCACCTCAGCACCGGCCACGACGAAGGCTACTGGCTGGCCGCCGCCGGCATCACCTACATGGGCACCGACAGTGCCAGCAACCGTGCCGAACAAGCATTGCACAGCGCCATCACCCTGAGCCTACGCACCCACACCTACAACTCCCTGCTGCCCCAAGCCTTTGCCCGCCTGGGCAACATCTACCTGATGCAAGGCAAATACCAACCCTGCATCGACCTCTGCCGGCAGGCCGACTCGTTGGCGGTGAGCCGCAACGACGACTGGGGTCGTCTGCTCACCGCCGAAACGCTGACCAACGCCTTCCGCACCCTAGGACTGAACCGCCAAGCCTTGCAATACTGCTCCATCGGCACCACCTACCGTGCCCCCAAAGAGATCAACCACAACCTTGTGGGCCGCTTCTTCGGCTATCAGGCAGCCATCTACTCCGACATGGGGCTGCGCGACTCCTGCCTGCTGGCATTGGATAAAGCCGACAGTTGCTACCGCCGCGCCAACAGCGAATACTTCCTGATGTGGACACAGATAGACCGTGCCTACGAATACAGTTTTCTGCCCGACTCGTTGCCCGTAGCCCTACACATGCTCGCCCGGCTCGAAGGACAAGTGCCTCCCCACCACCAATCGTTCTACAACTACCGCTATGGCACCGTCTGCACCCGTGCCGGCCAGTGGCAACGTGCCATCCCCCTGCTGAAAGCCGCCCTGAGCCGCTCGCTCGACATCAGCGAACTACACATGGCTGCCGACGGCGCCCGCCTGCTGACCGAGTGCTACTGCCGCACCGGCCAGGACAAAGCGCTTGCCGAGTTTCTGCCCACCTACCAGTCGCTCGCCGACTCGGTGATGAGCCACACCAAGATTTGCCAGCTAACCGCCGCCAACATCAGTTTCGAAACCGAAAAGAAAGAACAACAGAACCGCCTGCTCATCGCCCACATTGAAGCCGGACGCCAACGTACTCTTTTCCTGCTGGCAGGCTGTGCCCTCTTGCTGCTGATGCTTACGGGCTATATAGTCTACTCCCGCCGCCTGAGCCGCAAGAACCTGGAGTTAGTGCGCCGCATCCGCAGCCAGGAGATGGCCGAACAGCAGACGATAGCCATGAGACAAGCCCTTCCCTACGACTCCCTCAGCCCGGAAGAGAAACTCTTTCATAACATAGAGGCCCTGCTTCAGGAACAAGCACTCTTCACCACCTCCAAGCTGAGTCGGGAAGACATCGCCCAACTGCTCCACACCAACGCCACCTACGTAGCCAACGCCATCCGCTGCTGCACCGACGGCCTTACGGTGTCGGAGTACATCAACCTGAAACGCGTGAAGTATGCCCGCCAGCTCTTTGAGGAACAACCCCAACTCACGATTGACGAAGTGAGCGAATGTTGCGGTTTCTCCTCGCGCAGCCGCTTCCACACCGCCTTCAAGAGTGTATATGAGATGACACCCGGAGAGTTTTACAAGGCAATACGCTGATTCACCACGCATTTTCCCACCTTAATATAACGAATAAATAATAAAAACGAACTATCTTTGCACCGCTTTTTAAGTTTTTGAGTGCTTTCGTTTTTTAAGTGCTCACCAACTTAAAAAACTCATCAACTCAAAAACTTAAAAACTCAAATAACAATGTTGACAGCAAACGAAATCCGTAACTCCTTCAAGAGTTTCTTCGAAAGCAAAGGTCACCAAATCGTGCCTTCGGCTCCGATGGTGATTAAAGATGATCCCACGCTGATGTTTACCAACGCTGGGATGAATCAGTTTAAAGATATTATTTTGGGTAACCAACCCATCAAATACCCCCGTGTGGCGGATTCACAGAAGTGTCTGCGCGTAAGCGGAAAGCATAATGACCTCGAAGAAGTAGGTCACGACACCTATCACCACACCATGTTTGAGATGCTGGGCAACTGGTCGTTCGGCGATTATTTCAAAAAAGAAGCTATCGAATGGGCATGGGAATACCTGGTGGATGTATTGAAACTGGATCCTGCCAATCTCTATGCCACCGTATTCGAAGGCAGTCCCTCCGAAGGGCTGGATCGCGACAACGAAGCCGCTGCTATTTGGGAAAAGTTCTTGCCGAAAGATCACATCCTCAACGGCAACAAGCACGATAACTTTTGGGAAATGGGTGATACGGGGCCTTGTGGTCCTTGTTCGGAGATTCATGTGGACTCTCGTTCGGCAGAGGAGAAAGCGAAAGTTCCCGGCAGCCAACTGGTGAACAAAGACCATCCGCAGGTGATCGAAATCTGGAACCTCGTATTCATGCAGTTCAACCGCAAAGCCGACGGTAGCCTCGAAGGACTTCCTGCCAAGGTAATCGACACAGGTATGGGCTTCGAACGTTTGGTGCGCACCCTGCAAGGCAAGACATCCAACTATGATACGGACGTTTTCCAGCCGATGTTAAAAGCTATCGCCGCCATGGCAGGCACTACATACGGTAAGAACGAACAGCAAGACATCGCCATGCGCGTGATTGCCGACCATATCCGTACCATTGCTTTCTCCATCACCGACGGACAATTACCTAGCAATGCAAAAGCAGGTTATGTCATCCGCCGCATCCTGCGCCGTGCCGTTCGTTACGGTTATACATTCCTCGGACAGAAGCAGGCTTTCATGTACAAGCTCCTGCCCGTACTGATTGAGAACATGGGCGGTTCTTATCCTGAGCTGATCGCTCAGAAGGAACTGATTGAGAAAGTAATCAAGGAAGAAGAAGACTCATTCCTCCGCACCCTCGAAACCGGTATCCGTCTGTTGGACAAGACCATGGCAGATGCCAAGGCTGCCGGCAAGACAGAAGTAAGCGGCAAAGACGCCTTTACTTTATACGATACCTTCGGCTTCCCGCTCGACTTGACCGAACTGATTCTCCGCGAGAATGGCATGACTGCCGACCTCAACGAGTTTAACGCCGAAATGGAGCAGCAAAAATCACGTGCCCGCAACGCCGCCGCCATCGAAACCGGTGACTGGATTACGTTGAAAGAAGGCACAACTGAGTTCGTTGGTTACGATTTCACCGAATACGAGACATCCATCTTGCGCTATCGCCAGATTAAACAAAAGAATCAAACACTGTATCAGATTGTACTGGACAAGACTCCGTTCTATGCCGAAAGTGGTGGTCAGGTAGGTGATACCGGTGTATTGGTGAGCGAGTTCGAAACAATCGACGTGATTGACACGAAGAAAGAGAACAACTTGCCTATCCATCTTACCAAGAAGTTGCCCGAACATCTGGAAGCTCCGATGATGGCTTGCGTAGATACCGACAAACGTGCTGCTTGTGCCGCCAATCACTCGGCTACCCACTTGCTGGATGCTGCGCTTCGCGAAGTATTGGGCGAGCATGTAGAGCAAAAGGGTTCATTGGTAACGCCGGATTCATTACGTTTCGACTTCTCGCACTTCCAGAAGGTGACGGACGAGGAACTTCGTCAGGTAGAACATATAGCCAATGCCAAGATTCGCGCTAATATTCCTTTGCAGGAGTATCGCAATATGCCCATCGAGGAAGCCAAGGAACTCGGCGCCATCGCCCTCTTCGGCGAGAAGTACGGCGACCATGTTCGTGTGATCCAGTTCGGTTCATCGGTAGAGTTCTGTGGGGGTACACACGTTGCCGCTACCGGAAACATCGGAATGGTGAAGATTGTGAGCGAAAGCTCTGTAGCTGCCGGTGTACGCCGTATCGAAGCTTACACAGGTGCACGCGTAGAAGAAATGATGGATACCATTCAAGATACATTGCGTGACTTGAAGGCTCTCTTCAACAATGCTCCCGACCTTGCCGGAACTATCCATAAGTATATTGAGGAGAATGCCGGACTGAAGAAGCAAGTGGAAGACTTTATGAAAGAGAAAGAATCTCAACTGAAAGATAAATTACTGAACAGCATCCAGGAAGTAAATGGCGTGAAAGTCATTAAGTTCTGTGCTCCGCTGCCCGCCGAAACGGTGAAGAACATCGCTTTCCAGTTGCGTGGTCAGATCACAGAAGACCTCTTCTTCGTTGCCGGAACAGAATATGATGGCAAGCCGATGCTGACCGTAATGTTGAGCGACAACCTCGTTGCCGGCGGATTGAAAGCAGGTAATCTGGTAAAGGAAGCTGCCAAGTTGATTCAAGGCGGCGGCGGCGGTCAACCCCACTTCGCAACAGCCGGTGGTAAGAATGTGGACGGGCTGAATGCTGCGGTTGATAAGGTGATAGAGTTGGCAGGAATCTGATTCCACATATCATTCAACAGGAAGAAGAGAGGTTGTATCAAAACAGAATAGAGCTATCACTTTGCTCTGTCATCCTGAGCTTGTCGAAGGATCTCCTCTCTTCATACACCTACTCTTTATACAAGGAAAAGAGATGCTTCGACTGCGCCCAGCATGACAGAATGATAGACTTATCAGAGTTGCGCTAATTAAACAAAAGCGGAGTCTGAAAATAATTGTCGAAACACTTGACATCGTCTTTGCGATGTTGTATCTTTGTAAAGTGAATTTATAGATACTTCCATTTTAAATTAGGATAAACGGAGAGGCAAATACTTCTCCGTTTCTTTTTTACCCCTACATCTTCTCTTTTCAAACACCTCATGTTTGCTCTCCTAATCCTACACTTTAGCTCACTAAACGTCAGGTTTAAGCAGGTGAAATGGCTGGCATTTGACCTGCTGAGGTGTGGCATTTTGGTGAAAAGCACAGGCATTTCGGACGGTGAAGTGTGGCAAAACGGATGATGCGTCCGGGGCAAACAGATGATGCGTTCAGGGTATACAGATGGTCTGTTCGGAGTAAACACATCATCTGTTCCGGATACAAAAACGGGAGGTCAAAGCCTCCCGTCCATTAATCTTATATAAATCTGCTCTTGACAAGATTTCATTTTTTCTTCTTATCGAGACCTTAACTCAACAATCAATAAACGATATACTTTCACTTCATCGGGCAACTTCCCACATTCAGAAGTCACATCTTCTCTAAATAACAGATATGTTCGACCTAAGAAGCTTCGTCCATTTACTATCGGTTGGGTTTCCACAATATAGGTATGTGTCTTATCTCCGAAAGTGAAATCA
The DNA here is from genome assembly GCA_023458215.1 of Bacteroidota bacterium. The sequence continues at coordinate 7,745 of JAEXAJ010000171.1, read as the reverse complement.
AAAGCATACAGTTCCTTCCCCTGCCAGGTCACATTTTTCCGCACGTATGTTCCCGATAAGATTGTACCGGCATCATCTGCAACATATACCTTCAAGTTGCCTTGATTTTCATAGCTGCCATTCTCGTCGGGATATATTTCAAAACCTCCCCCTATATTTACAGGGACACTCGTTATCTGTTCGTTAGCAATGCGACCGGCCTCCTCATCAGTAAGAAGTTGTCGGTTTACAAATTCAATTTTCTTAGCCATTGCCACGAACTGTGTTTTGGGTTCTGTCACTGAAACGATCAGTATGGCCTGATTTCCCGAACCGTCCTTGGCTATAATGGATACCTCCCCTAGAGTCTGCGGCTTAATACGGATATGCCGGTAACCACTTGTCGTCTCGGCTTCTTCTATCTCAACAATATGGCTGTTATCCACAGAGTAAGTATAGTTGCCGTCGCCACCATCGATACCTATCACGGTACCATCTGTACTAGTTATGTGCAGGGTTATATTACCTACCATATTAGAACAGGTTCCTATTTGATAAATCGGTTTATCACCACTGAAGAACACCATATCACGGTAATCGTCCTCACAAGAAGTACCTACAAACAGTAACATCAAGAATAAAATAATAGAATGGGCTTGTTTCATCGTCTTCATTTTTAGTTTAGTAAATGCTACAAAAGTATAACTTTCATTATTAAAGAAAGAATTAAATATAAACAAAAAAAAGAAGCGTTTATCATTCTTCGGTAAAAGGAATATCGGATATAAACATCCAATGCTCCGCACGATAAATCTTGCATCCTTGCGGCACAGCAATCGGCGAAAGCGATGTGACATCTTCGTAACCTACCAGCGGAGGTATCGGACTGGTTCTGGTTACAATATTCGCCGGAGTCCTGCCTGTAAATTTATGCACCTCGTCATTGTATTTAAAACAAAGAAAAGTCTCTCCGTCTTCTTCTATAACCTCATAAGTACCGATTATCACGTCTTGAGTAAGACCGGACGGATGGACCTGCAACTCTCCGCGGCCATGAGAGTCATTCATATCCTCGGGAATTAAAGTATAAGTACCCTGGTCTTTTACCGTTAAAACAGAAGTTAAGTCAACCTGAATTTGATTCCAATGATCGCTCTCTATCCCTCCGGTATGGAAAAAACCGGTGTACTCCACAAAGTAATGAAACCTGTAACGATCACGCACCACAATCTTCAATATCGCAGAAGCGCCGCTACCATCTTTTATACGAACGATTACCACACCTTCCTGCTTCGGTGCAACCTTGAAACGTGCATACCCGTTCTGTGATTCAGAAAATGTCATGGTAGCAATGTCCTCACTTTCGTCCAACGAATAATTGCCGTCCCCACCATCTATGCCGAGAATAATTCCTTCGGGATTAGTAAGATAGAGTGTTATAGAAGAAACGATATTATCGTTTCCATCTTTCCCAAAGATGGGTTCCGCTCCTTCAAAGAGTACCATATCCCGATAATCGTCTTCACAACTCGTACTTGCCACCAAGACAAGCAAAAGTATAGTTACAATAGAATAGAAGTGTCTCATAGTCGATGTTTTTAATTGTTCTATAAACAAAAATGCGAGAAACGACTAAATACTGCATCAAATGTCTAGTAAATTTGCTCTTCGGGATAATTCACGAGATAAAGCGTTCCGGTAGCTCGGGTGAAGGCGGTGTACAACCATCGGAAATAGTCGGGCGTCAGGTACTCGTCCGTCATATAACCCTGATCGAGGAAAACATTCTTCCACTGCCCGCCCTGCGCTTTATGGCAAGTCACGGCGTATGCATACTTCACTTGTAGCGCATTGTAATAGGGATCGGCTTTCATCTTCTTCATTCGGTCGCGCTTCATGGAAATATCGGCATAGTCTTCGAGAACGGCATAGAACAGACGGTCGTTATCAGCCTTAGGCAGTGCGGGAGCATCGCTATGCAAGGTATCCAGCAATAGATTCACCTCTATCTCGAAGTCGTTGTGATCGGGGAAAGTCAACGTAACATCGGCAAAACGGAAACCGTAAAGTTCGCGCGTACGACGCATGCGGTGTACCACGGCTATTTCGCCGTTGGCTATGAAGTCCATTTCTTTCTGTTTCTCCGTCCAATAATAATTATTTTTCGCAACCATCAACAGGTCGCCTGTATTCAGCTCATCTTCCCGCCAAAGTATTTGCGCGCGGATGCCGTTATTGTAGATATTCGCCCGCTTGTTGGAGCGGCAGATCACGGTGGTTTCGCCCATTCCGTCACGATCGTAACAAGACGTCAACGCATCTATCAACTCGTTGCCCGGCAACACCTTGATATCCGCAAAGCCCGAAACTTTGATCTTCGGCAATGAATGGCAAGCATCTTCCGCAATCAGTTGCCGCAAGCGGGTGGCGTTCCACAAAATGCCCGATTGCTGTTCCTGACGCACCACCTGCGTCAAGTCCACTTCCAGCACTTCCAATCCGTACCCCTTCAGCGCCTCGGCAAAAAGGGCGGGACTCTGCTCCTCACCCACCGGTGGAAGCTGTGCCGTATCTCCCATCAGCAGCAACCGGCAACCCTGACCGGAATAGACAAATTGTATCAAGTCGTCCAGCAGCCGTCCCGTACCAAACATAGAGCCGGACAATCCTTCATTGGAAATCATCGAAGCCTCATCTACAATATATAAGGTATGAGTTGTCAAATTATCGTTCACCGAGAAGTTACTCATCTCATTTGAGAAAGATTGCTGTCTATAGATTTTTTTATGAATTGTAAACGCCGGATGTTCGGCGTATGCGGAAAATACTTTCGCCGCCCGTCCGGTTGGAGCCAGCAATACAGACTTCTGCTCCAGCTTGTCCAACGTCCTGACCAAGGCACCCACCAACGAAGTTTTACCCGTTCCGGCATAACCACGAAGCAGAAAAACCGCCTCGTTATGAGGCGCAAGAAGGAACTCCGACAAAGATTTTATCGCAATTTCTTGCTCGGAAGTTGGTTGGTAAGGAAAATTTTCTTTAATTTGCCTCTCTAAATAGTTATTTATCATTTTTGTAAGAGAAAAAAGTAAAGGGAACTATCGTTATTAAATTAATTTCTTTTATTTTTGCGGTGCGAATATAACAACTAAAAAACATATTTATCATGAAAACAGTATTTAATATCGTTTTAGGCTTATGTGCTTTGGCATTAATTTACGTTTGTTATGCCAGCATCATGGGACCTATCAACTTTGAAGAGGCTAAGAAGCACAGAGATGCGAAAGTCATTGAACGTCTTATCGATATCCGTAAGGCACAGATGGAATATCGTAACCTGAACAAGCAGCAATATACTGCCAGCTTCGATACGCTGATCGATTTTGTTAAGCACCAGAAGTTACCATTCATCTTCAAACAAGGTGAATTGAACGATAAGCAATTGGAAGACGGATTGACTGAAAAGAAAGCTATCGCTATCATCGAAAAAGCTAAGAAAACAGGCAAGTACGACGAAGTTAAGAAGTTCGGTCTGGAAAACTTTAAGCGTGATACTATGTGGGTAGCCGTTATGGATACTATCTTCCCGAAAGGTTTCAATCCTGATTCTTTGAGATATGTTCCTTTCGGAAACGGTGCACAGTTTGAAATGGCCATTCGCAACGATACAGCCAAGTCTGGTGTTCCTTTCTGTCTGCTCGAAGTTAAAACTCCGTATGAAGTATATCTGAATGGTTTGGATAATCAAGAAATCACTAACCTGAAAGATACTCAGACTAAGTTAGGTAGATACTGCGGTTTGATGATCGGTAGCTTGGAAACAGCTAACAACAACGCTGGTAACTGGGAATAATCTTACCCCAATCAACATGATAGAAACCACTGATTTTAATAAATCGGAACAATATACATTATCCATCCGTCTCAGTACGGATGGATTTTCTTTTTCTGTATTCAACCCTCTGGGTGACGGAGAAACCTCTTTCTATGACCGTACCATAGATGAGTCGCTCTCTATCACTGCCAACCTGAAGCAAACCTTCCGTGAAGTAGAATGGCTGAACCGCCCCTACCGCCGTGTCAATGTGCTGATGGCAGACAAGCGTTTCACCTTCATCCCGTTGGAGTTCTTTGAGGACGAACAAGCCGAAACAGTATTCTATCATAACCACGCAAAGCGGGAAAACGAACTCATCCAGTACAATATACTGCATAAAAACAATATTGTAGTGCTCTTCGGAATGGACAAAAGCGCACATGGTTTTCTGTGCGAACAATATCCGAATGTAAAATTCTATTCCCAATGCAGTCCGTTCATCGAGCTCTTCGCAGTTAAAAGCCGGTTAGGTAACAGCCGAAAAATGTATGCTAATCTACGGAAGGAAGCCATTGATGTGTATAGCTACGAACGCGGACGCTTGTTGCTGGCCAACTCCTTTAAATGCAGCACAACTCCCGATCGCATCTATTACCTATTATATATATGGAAGCGACTCGGCTTTGAACAAGAGCGCGATGAACTGCACCTTACCGGTGCCTTATCAGACAAGGAGCAGCTATTGCCCGAATTACGAAAATTTATCCGGCAGGTATTCATCATGAATCCCGCCACTAATCTAGACTTACAAGCCATCAACTCATGCGAGTAATCAGCGGAATATATAAAAGAAGACGTTTCGACGTCCCCCACTCTTTCAAGGCGCGTCCTACTACAGACTTTGCCAAAGAGAATCTGTTTAATGTACTCTCCAACTACATAGACTTTGAAGACGGTGTACGCGCCCTCGACCTCTTTGCCGGAACAGGCAGTATCAGCATCGAATTGGTATCCAGAGGATGCGACCAGGTTATCAGTGTGGAGAAAGACCGCGCCCACTATACATTTATCTGCAAAGTGATGCAAGAAGTCAAGACCGACAAATGCCTGCCTATTTGTGGCGACGTATTCAAGTACGTAAAGAGCGGACGGGAGCAGTTCGATTTTATCTTTGCCGACCCCCCGTACGAACTTAAAGGATTGGAGACTATTCCGAACCTTATCTTTGAAAACAACTTGTTGAAAGAAGACGGACTATTCGTCCTGGAACATGGAAAGAAAGATAACTTCGAAGAACATCCTTGCTTTATAGAAAGAAGAGCATACGGCAGCGTCAACTTCTCCTTTTTCAGATTAAAGTAGCGGAGCCAACAACCGCACCACACTCTCGGCTGCCTTGCGATACCAAGGACGTTTCACCCAGCTCTTCAGGTAAACCGGTACACATTCGCGCTGGTCTTGCAGGAAGATTTCACGCATTTGGAGGGCTGTCTCCGTATCGTAGATAAAGGCATTCACTTCAAAGTTGTGTTCAAAACTGCGGAAATCTATATTCGTAGAACCTACGGTGGATAACTCATCATCTGCAACCATCAACTTGGAATGCAGGAAACCTTTCTTATAGAAATAGACTTTGACGCCCGAACGAAGCACATCTGCCAAATAGGAACAAGAGCCCAAATGAGTCAGCCGGTTGTCCGCACGCAAGGGTAGCATCAAACGCACATCCACTCCTGCTAATGCAGCAGTCTGCATAGCTATCAATACGGCTTCTGTCGGCAGGAAATAAGGAGTCTGGATATAGAAATACTTTTTAGCCCCACTAATGGCCATCACAAGTCCTTGCATGATTTCCTTCCATGAGCCAACGGGATCACTCGTTACTATTTGCGCCAACGAAGTACCGCAAGACTCTATCTTCGGGAAGTATCGGGTAGCGGTAATCAATGTACGGTCTACAAAATACCAGTCGAGCAAGAAGGCTGTTTGCAGACCATGCACCACTTTACCTTCAAGCATCAGGTGGGTATCACGCCAAATACCCCATGAAAAACCACGCATGTAACGTTCCGCAAGATTCATGCCTCCTACAAAACCGATGCGACCGTCAATGACTACTATCTTCCGGTGGTTACGGAAGTTCACTTTGCTCGTAAAAAGGGGAAAACGAACTTTCAGGAAGCTACGGACTTCAATACCCGCTTCTCTCATCCGTTCAAAGAAGCGGTTGGGCACGTGCCAACAACCTACGTCGTCGTAAATCACCCGTACTTCCACACCCTCACGTGCTTTCTCCATCAGGACGTCACGCACCAGCCTGCCAATAGCATCGTCCTCAAAGATATAGAACTCGATGTGAATATGTTGCTTGGCCTTCTGTAATTCGCGTAGCAGGGATTGGAGCATAGAAAGCCCTGAAGTATAAGTTACTACCCGGTTGCCATCGAAAGGGAAAGCTTGATTGGTATGACGGAATAAGGAAATCAGACGTCCGTAGGACAGTGGAAGGGAACAGGAACTTTGAGCCAGATATTCAGCCATCGGTTTCTTTAGCAAGTGGCTGTAACTCTTCTTACCGATCATACGCTCACGGCGATGGCTCCGACCGAAAAAGAAGTAAAGGATAAGCCCCACAACAGGCAGGAACATGAGTATCAGTATCCACGCCATGGTCTTCACCGGATTACGATTATCGAGAATAATAACGACAATCGTTCCGATAATAGCCCCGAAGTAAACGATATCGAATGCTACCGTGGCAATCTGGCTGGCTAGCAGGTTCCAATCAATCATGGTAGCAAAGATAGGAAATTAAATGAAGAATGAAGAATGAGGAATGAAGAATTGAGCTGCGCTATGTGCCGCATGGTAATTCTTCATTCTTCATTCCTCATTCTTCATTTAAATTCGTTTAGAACGGACGACGACCGCCAAAGCCTCCGCCATGGAAACCGCCGGGGCCGCCGGGACCGCCAAAGCCACGTCTGCCCTGCATTTTCTCACGGGCAGCCTTGCTTCCGAAGATGTTCAGGCGATAGATGAAGTGAAGCATGCAATAGCTGTTTACACCATTGTACTCGTATACCGAACGTCCGCTGGCTGTCAGGGAGCGGCTGATGTTACTCTGCTGTTTCAGGATGTCGTACATTTCAAAACTTACTGTGGCGGCACCTTTCAGGAATGTTTGCGAAAGTTGTGCATTCCAGATCAGTTCATTACGGTTCATGCTGCTGTCCGTGTAGCCACGGCGACTTTGGTTGGCGATATTGGTCGATACGCTCATACTCCAGGGCATGTTCACCGTAGTGTTGGCACCATAAGAGTAGGTATAGGGTTCCTGGTTGTTGTCGCTAGTCAACTTATCCTTTTCTACAGAATAAGAGATAGAACCATTCAGACCGAATTCAAACCAATCATTACGATACGCAGCATTGAGGCGCTCACTTAATGTAAGGTTAGTAGTGGTGTTCTTCTGTTCTACGGCCTCGGCGCCACTTCCCGATGTCAGATAACCTACATTATTAACATAGTTGATATTAGAAAAAGAGCCAATTGTATATTTTTTGTTTTTCAATGCTGTATTGATTCCAAACATACCAAATGCATTCCAATTGCCATTAATATTCTTCGGAGTTGTAGTCCAACCACCCGTTGTCGGATTATACTCACGGCTATTGCTTATACTATTTTGCACCATTTGCACACTTGCATGTGAGAAAATTCCACGCTGATATTCGGCATTATAAGTATTATAGAACATCCGCAGATTATGTGAGAATGATGGTTTCAAGCCAGGATTACCAATTCTAATATTCAGCGGGTTGGCATTATCTGTTATCGGTAGCAGATTCTCCATACTAGGCTGACTGCTATTACCACGATAGGTCATACGCAGCTGGCTCACTTTGGAGAAACGGAAACGTAAATCCAAGTTGGGTGCAAAGTTGAA
>JAEXAJ010000170.1 GCA_023458215.1 Bacteroidota bacterium | reverse complement strand
TGCCGTAAGAGTCTACACGAATACCGTCCAATAGGCGGGTATCGGCTTTACCGGCACGAATATGCACCAATGCTTCTTCAAGATACATGATTGCCATATCCATTTTCTCTTGCGCTTCGTCTAAGATCTCTTTTACTTCTTTCATATTTCTGGGTTTTGGAATTTCTTTATTTAATAGTTGAATCAAGAACAAAAGTAACGCATTTTTTGATTTTCTGCAATAACGGGGCTATCTTTCTTGAATCAGTTGTGCACTAATGTTCCGATTTCCTCGCCTTGCATCACTTTTTTCAGGTTGCCTACAGTATCCATGTCGAAGACGATGATAGGCAGGTTGTTCTCTTTGCACATACAGGTGGCGGTGAGGTCCATTACTTTGAGCCCACGTTTCAAGACTTCATCATAGGTGATGTCGTGGAACTTCGTTGCGGTAGGGTCTTTTTCCGGATCTGCAGTGTAGATACCGTCTACGCGGGTACCTTTCAGCATTACGTTGGCTTCGATCTCGATGCCACGCAGGCTGGAACCGGTGTCTGTTGTAAAGAAGGGGTTGCCTGTTCCGGCGGACATGATGACTACTTCACCGGCTTCCATGCATTCGATGGCTTTCCATTTGTTATAGAATTCGCCGATGGGTTCCATACGGACGGCAGTCAGTACACGTGCTTTTACGCCTGCGGCTACTAAGGCAGAACTAAGGGCAAGGCTGTTGATAACGGTAGCCAACATACCCATTTGGTCGCCTTTCACACGGTCGAAACCTTTGTTGGCACCACTCAAACCACGGAAAATATTACCGCCGCCAATCACGATACCGATTTGCACTCCTAGTTCATGAATCTCTTTGATTTGTTCTGCATATTCGGCAAGACGCTTTTCATCGATGCCATATTGCTTTTCTCCCATCAAGCTCTCGCCGCTGAGTTTTAATAAAATTCTTTTGTATGTTGCCATAATCGTATAAGGTGTTATGATTTCTCTTTGCGGCAAAGATAGTGCAAACTGAACATAAAAACAGCAAGCTTACTTGAAAAGTTTTTGTTTAATAAAAAGTCCTCAAAAGGTGTGGACTCTCATGGTTTTGTTTTATCTTTGTATTGAGTTTACAATCAAATTATGGAAATAAAGTTTGGTAAGGACTATCTGGAAGAGTTGTATCTTACGGGTAAGACTTCTGATAAGAAACATCGCTTTCAACCTCAGATTGTTGCAAAGTATCGTAAGACTATTGATTTGCTTGAGTCTGTGTCAACGGTAGAAGATCTCTTTAGATACCGTTCTTTGCACTATGAGGCTTTATATGGAGATAAGGTTGGTTTGGAGTCTGTTAGAGTGAATGACCAATATCGTATAGAATTTAAGACCACCAAAGAGGTTTCTGAGATTGTGGTTACTTTATGTAATATAATCGAATTGTCTAACCATTATAAATAGTAAAGATTATGGCAACCGTAAGATTTGGATATAGCCCGACACATCCTGGTGAAGTGTTGAAAGATGAAATAGAATACCGTAAAATATCTCAAAGAAAGTTAGCAGAACAGATGGGTATCTCTTACAAAGTACTCAATGATTTGTTGAACGGACGGCGTATGTTGACTACTGCTACGGCGATGATGTTCGAAGCTGCTTTGGATATTCCTGCCGATTCACTGATGCGCTTGCAATTAAAGTATAATTTGCAGGTTGCAAGCAGTGATAAAACATTCATGGAGCGTCTTGCCAAGATCCGTCAGTATGCGGCTTTACTTTAATAGGAAACAAGTATTTTATTAAAAACGTCCCGCACAACATGTCAATACATTGTTTGCGGGACGATTTATGTCAATCAGAAGTTGAAGTTAGTGCATTACGCGAAAGACATGAACTAAAAATAATTCTTTTGTCATTTAGTTCAAAACCGCCTTGTTGATTGAGTATTTTGACACTTTGCATTTCTATCCCATCGAGAATGCACTATTTCGGTGCAGCTATCGACTCTAACAGAAATACGCAAACGAAATATTGTAAGTGTCAGTATATAAATATGATATCGAGATGTTTACATTTCTAATAGAGTGAAATAACTCTCAGAAAGTACACTTGTAGGAGTGAAAGGCAACACTTATAGGAGCGTTACTAGTAAGTAGTAGGTCTTTTACCCGTAGGTAGTAACCATATTGCCTATAAGTAGTAACCCTTTTGCCCGTAGGTAGTAACCCTAATATTGCATAAAAGCAAGAAAAAGCGGAAAAGTATGCAGTATTAGTGCATGCTAATAAGCCATTTATTCATGAAATTTCCTAAATCAGCTCTCTTTTTAAATGGATTGTGATACGGAAAACGTTGCATAACCTTCTTTTTGGCATACAAAAGAGGTAATAAATAATCATTATGATAAAACATGGCAACTACGTCAAAATAAGATTTATTTTGCTTTTAGAAAGGAAGCAAAAATGGTGATAGGGTAATAAAGTGATAAGGTAGCTGCGCTATGTGCCACAGAGTATTATCCCACTATCACTTTATCACCCAATCACTTTATCACATTTAGCTCATATCCGCTCAGAAATGAGTGATTCAACTACTGATTCGCATTACTTATAATTATTCTTTGAGCGTATAGTCACCTGCCTTCTCAGTCACCACCGCTTGCAATGCATTCAGTGGCTTTTCGTCACCCGAAAACTCTACGGTGGCTATCGGTGGATCGAGGGTTACGGTGGCTTTTACGCCTTCTATACTGTTCAATGCATTCTCTACGTGCATACGGCAATGATTACAGGTCATGCCTTCTACTTTAAATTCTTTCTTCATGATTTTTTCCGTTAGGGGTTTAACTTCTTCTTTCTGTTCTATATCCTGTTCTGTGGCGGCACTGACAGGAATAGGAGGCTCTTGTATCTTTTTTCTCTTTAGCCGCAAGCTGTTACTCACTACACTGACACTGCTGAATGCCATGGCTGCGCCTGCTATCATCGGGTTCAGCAAGAAACCGTTGATGGGGTAGAGCACACCTGCTGCAATGGGTACACCTATTATATTATAGATAAATGCCCAAAACAAATTCTGCCGGATAGTGCGTACGGTCAGTCGGGACAATTTGAGAGCTTCCGGTATCTTTGTCAGATCGGAAGAAATGATGGTCATCTTGGCAACGTCCATGGCGATGTCACTGCCGCCTCCCATGGCGATGCTCAGGTCGGCTTGGGCGAGGGCGGCACTGTCGTTGATGCCGTCGCCTACCATCGCTACCTTTTTGCCTTCTTTTTGCAATTGACTGATAAAGGCTGCTTTATCCTGCGGCAAGACTCCCGCTTTGTAATGAGGAATTCCTGCTTTACGTGAAATCTCCCGGGCGGTGGCTTCATTATCTCCGGTCAACATATAAACATCAATGCCTGCATTGCGCAATTCTCCGACCGCTTGTATGGATGTCTCTTTGATCCGATCTGTGATACCGGCTATTGCCAGTGCACGTCTTTCATCGGAGAACCAAATAACGGTTTGAGCTTCCTCAGTCAAGCGGTCGGCTTCGTCTTCCAGCAACGGACTGATGGAAATTCCTTTTTCTTCCAGTAACTTACGATTACCCGCATAATAGATTTTACCCTGTGCCCGCCCCTTTACACCTTTTCCGGTGATACTGTCGAAATCTTCAATTTCCGTAAACAGCGTATTCTTGAAATAGGCTACAATGGCTTCGGCAAGCGGGTGCTCCGAAATTTTCTCTAAACTGTAGAATATGCTTGGGGCATTTTCGGTAGGAGTGTCCCAAATCAGTTCGCTGACTACCGGTTTGCCTTCCGTCACGGTTCCGGTCTTATCAAGTACCACCACATTTATCTTCTTGGCAGTTTCGAGGCTCTCGGCGTCTTTTATTAAAATTCCCCTTTCCGCTCCTTTGCCGATACCTACCATAATGGCGGTTGGGGTGGCCAGTCCCAAGGCGCAAGGGCAGGCTATGATAAGTACGGTAACTAAAGCCAGCAGTCCGTGGGTAAAACCGTTTTCTCCGTCGAGCAGCATCCAGGAAATGAATGAGAGTACGGCAATGTCGATAATGACGGGGACAAAGATACCGGCAATCTTGTCAACCAACTGTTGCACCGGTGCCTTGCTTCCTTGCGCATCCTGCACCATGTGGATGATTTTGGCCAGCAGCGTGTCGGTGCCTACCTTCTCTGCCCGGAACCGGAAACTTCCTTTCTGATTGATAGTGCCCGCAAACACTTTGGCGTCTTTTTGTTTGGATACTGCTACCGGTTCACCACTCAGCATACTTTCGTCCACATAAGAAGTGCCTTCCGTTACGATACCATCCACGGCGATGCGTTCGCCCGGCTTTACTAAAATAATATCTCCGGGGCGGATTTGCTCAATGGGAATTTCTTTTTCAAATGAAGAATGAGGAATGAAGAATGAAGAATTTCCATTCGGCGTACTAGCGCGGCCTGATTCGTCATCCTTCATTCTTCGTTCATCATTCTCAATGACCGTTACCGTTTTGGGTTGTAGCCCCATCAATCTCTTGATGGCAGTGGAGGTATTTCCTTTTGCTTTCTCTTCGAGCAAGCGTCCCAGCAGGATAAAGGCGATAATTACACTCGCCGCCTCAAAATATACATGAGGATGAATCCCCCTCGACAACCAAAAATCGGGGAATAGCATATTGAACAAACTGAACAGATAAGCAATTCCGGTACTGTTTGCTACCAACGTATCCATATTGGCGCTGCCATGTTTCAACTGTTTCCAGGCACTTACGAAGAAACTCCGTCCGAGCCAGAAGACGACCGGAGTGGAGAATGCCAGCATGATAAGATTGGCGTATGGCATGTTCATAAAGAACATGCCGATGATAACTACCGGTATGGATAGTATGATTGCCCATGTCGTACGGAATTTCAGCGCGCGATACTTTTTATCGTGAGCCTGCTCGGCTTCTTCGAGTGTGTTTTCGCCTTGCCGAATCAGCAGGTCATATCCGGCGGATTGCACCGCTTTTTGCAAGGCTTCGGGAGAACATTGGGAACTGTCATATTCCACCGTTGCCATTGCCGAAGCGTAGTTAACGGCTGCTTTGCTCACACCCGGCTGGTGATTGAGCGTTTTATCTATCCGCGCGGCACATGAGGCACAGCTCATGCCCAGTACGGGGAATGTTTCTTGAACGGTATTCTTGTTTGCCATTATTCTGTTTATTTTTTCTGAGAACAAAGATACGGCAAAAGAAGTTGTGAGGAATTATAGAATTCTGGATTTGATTTATAGGATTTTGGCAAAAACTCGTTGTGTAGCAGGCTTACACCTCGTCGAGTGGTTTGCGCTTGTTCTCTTTAATCTTCTTGAAATAACTGGGCGTTAAACCGGTCACACTTTTGAACTGAGCGCTAAGATAGGCTGCACTCGAATAATTCAACTTATCGGCAATCTCGTTCAATGAAAGTTCGCCGTAAACCAGTAACTCTTTGGCACGTTCTATCTTCTGGGCGATGAGATATTTCTCGATGGTGGTGTTGGTTACTTCCGAGAAGAGTTTGCTTAAAGTACTGTAATCCCGGTTGAATTTGTCAGTCAGGTAATCGGAAAGATTTACTTTCAGTTCGTCATCATTGTAATGCACTAAGTTGATGATGGCATCTTTTATCTGCTCTATCACTTGTGACTTTTTATCGTCAATTAGTTCAAAACCAAGAGGCTCCAGTGATTCTTTCACGGCATGATGAATCTCGTCCGTAATCTTATCGGGCATTACCACAATGCCCAATTCTACTGAAACGGGGGATAATCCTAGCTGTTCGAGTTGGCTTTTTACAACCATGATACAACGGTTGCATACCATATTCTTGATATGTAGGATGTTGTCCGGATTGGAGGTCATATTGGTATTGGTCATAATGATGCAAAGATAACGATTTTTTTTAAGTCGGCTAACCGAATGCCTTTCTGATTACCTCCCGGCTTAATCCTGTTTGCACCACTCCCCGCATAAAAAGATAGGTTAAGAAAGCCAACCATAGCGCATGGTTTCCCAACATGGTGCGAAGTCCGTAGTACAGGATGAAGAAGCTGGCGGCTGCCACCAACATGGATAATAGCATTGCCTGTGTAGCTGTGGCGCCAATGAAGATACCGTCCCAGATAAAGGCGGCCATGCCTGCCGCAGGTATGGCAAGAGCCCAATAGAAATAAGTGTCGGCAGCGGTTATTACTTCCTTATCGTTTGTCAGAAGTCCAAGGAATGCATTGCCTCCTACGGCATATATCATTGTAAAGAGTATAACCATTATTGCCCCCCACACAAATAAGTGTCGGGTGATGTTTATGAAAACTTCCCGGTTGCGGGCGCCTATGTATCGTCCGCTCAAGGCTTCGCCTGCGTATGCAAATCCGTCCATTACATACGAGAATAAGGTAAAAAGCTGCATCAGGAGCGTATTTACAGCTAGAATTATTTCACCTTGCGAAGCACCGGCCGATGTGAAAAATAAAGTAACTGCCACCAGGCAAAGAGTACGAAAGAAAATATCCCGGTTGACCTGAAAGAAGCGGTACATAGCCTCTTTTTGCAATACACCTTTCCAAGTCATAAGCTTTTTGAACTTGCCATATTGGTAGTACCACAGCGCGACTCCCATGAAGAAACCGGCATATTGTGCGATCAGTGTTCCCCAAGCTACTCCTTCCACCTTCATGCCGCATAAATAAACCAGGCTGAGGCTGGCAATGATATTTACTATATTCTGCGTAATAGCTATGTACATGGGTATTCGTGAGTTCTGCATGCCGATATACCAACCTGTAAGTCCGTATAATCCCAGCATGGCAGGAGCTCCCCAGATGCAGATCTGAAAATACTGTGTAGCCAATTCACGAATTTCTTCAGTTGGCTGAATCAATGTGAATGCTGCCTGTCGGATGGGTATTTGCAGGATAATCAAGCAGCATGCTATTGACAAGCCTATACCGGTGGATCGTAAAAGTAAGCGTACTATCTCCGTTAAATCCCGTTTCCCGTAGGCTTGTGAGGTCATGCCGCTGGTTCCCATACGTAGGAAACCGAAAATCCAGTAGATGATATTAAATAGCATGCCGCCCACTGCGATTGCTCCGATATAAGCCGGCGAACCCAAGTGTCCGACAATAGCTACATCGATCAAACCGAGCAATGGCACGGTAATATTTGATACGATGGAAGGAAGTGCTATTTGAAGAATTTGTTTGTCTTTGGGATTCATTATAACAATCATTAAATAAGGTGGGCAAAGTTAACTATATTTCTACTTTAATTTGTTGATGATTGTCGTGAAAGTTTGTACTTTTGTAGGCAGACTTCTACTGCAATGTTTTTGGGCTGTTAAACTAGATAATAAAAATGAAAACGTTAGCATTACTCTTCTCTTTGTTCTTTATCTGTCCGCTGTCACTTTGGTCACAGTCGGCGGGTGAATTGTTGCCTAAGCTTTCCGAAGCTTTATCCGAGGGTAAAGATAGTTATGCTGTGAGTTTGTTCCGTCAGTCGGCAAATGCTAATATCGAACAGACGGAGATGTTCTACTGGACGAATGTGGATAAAAACAGTGCGGTAGCCCCCAAATTGGCTAATGAAATGGCTGCACTCTATAAGAAAAAACGTAATTACGATAAAGCTTATTTGTTCTATAGAGAATATTTGCAGCACAATCCTCAAGATGTGGCGGCTCTTGTTGCATGTGCCGAGGTAGAAATGATGCGTGGCAAGGAAGCAGATGCGGTGAAAATGTATGAAAAAGTTCTTGCATTGGATGCAGATAATTTGCAGGCTAATATCTATTTAGGAAACTATTATTACCTTCAGGCCGAAAATGATAAGAAGAAACTTGAAGAAGATTTTAAAAAGATATCTTCTCCGACACGCATGCAATATGCCCGTTATCGTAACGGCCTATCCGATGTCTTTTCCGGTAGCTACTCTAAGGCAAGAGGGTATTTGCAACGGGTGCTACAATTATTCCCTTCTACCGAAGCAGGTAAGACACTGGAAAAGATTAAGAAGGTGGAGTTGGAATTGAAGTAGAGGTAGCTTTCCCCCGTAAATTTGAAGAAAAATCTGGAATATTTGTCTTTGATACTCTCTTGTCACTTTATGTCGCTGGTATGATGTTTGTCTCTCGTAGAGAAACTACTTGTTCCTCGGTGACGAACATTATGTTTCCCGTAGAGGAACTAAAATAAGAGCATTAGAACCTTTTTTATTTATTAGCCGACATCCTTTTAAGCTATTCCTTTGTATATGTGCTGCTTATCGTTTTTTGTTTCGTTCTTTGCAATTACATGGGGCGTTGTGCGGAAATAACGCATTCTGAGAAGATAGAAAATACAAAATGAGAAAATTTAAAAGTCTATATTAATTCAGGAAGTTTTCATGTTTGAATGTGGCTATATCTTCGATTGTTTTCGAAAATTTAGCCACATTTTAGTTTCCTTTTTTATAAAACACTTTCCAAAATAGTCCGGGCTGTTTTTCCGTCTATATTCTGGTTCTCACCGAAGGCAGCGTGGCGTTCGTTGAAACGGCGTTCAATCTCCAAAATGGTTTCATGGCCGATGTTCACTTCCGACAGGCGCGTGGCCAGTCCCAGGCTGCGGAAGAAAGATTCCGTCTTTTGGATAGCCAGGTCGATGCGCTCGTCGATGGTGCCCGAAGTAATGCCCCAGATGCGTTCGCCATATTGTATGATTTTGTCTTGCTTTTGATGACGCATCACACGCAGGGTACCCGGAAGCACAATCGCTAATGTGGCGCCATGTGTCAGTCCATGCAATGCAGTTAGTTCGTGACCAATCATGTGAGTAGCCCAGTCTTGCGTCACACCCATGGCGATAAAACCGTTCAACCCCATGGTGGCGGATAACATAAAGTCAGCCATAAGCTGGTAATTGTTCTTGTCCTTGCGGATTTCGGGAGCAATCTCTACCAGTGTACTCAGGATGCCTTCTGCCCAGCGGTCCATCAGACGGGATTGGTCGGGGGTGGTCATATATTGTTCCATTACATGCACAAAAGTGTCGGCTATGCCACAAGCTATCTGATAGTCGGGTAGGGTGAAAGTCGTTTCCGGGTCGAGAATGGAGAAGACGGGATAGTTGCTGAAAAAAGGAAACTTTTCGTCCGTTTCCTTGCGCGAGATGACAGCACCGTTATTCATTTCCGAGCCAGTGGCGGGCAAGGTGAGTACTGTTCCCATTGGAACAGTTTGAGTATAAGCTCCTTTTAGTACGATGTCCCAGGCATCCCCTTCGTAGTTCAGACCGGCAGCGATCAGTTTCGTGCCGTCCAATACGGAACCTCCACCTACGGCAAGCAGGAAGTCCACGCCGTTTTCTTTGCCCAGTGCGATGGCTTTACGTAGAGTCTCGATGGTAGGGTTGGGCTCGATGCCCCAAAACTCAATGAAGTCTTTGCCTTCAAGGGCTTTCACTACCTGGTCGTAAACACCGTTTTGTTTTACGCTGCCTCCGCCAAAAGTAACCATGATTCGATGGCACGCGGGGATAGCAGTTGCTAATTGTTCAATTGCGCCTTTCCCGAAGATCAAACGGGTCGGGTTGTGGAATGTAAAGTTATTCATTGTTGATACAATTAATTTTTGTGATATAGTATTCTACGAAGATAGTCGTTTTTTCAGAATATCAATAGCTACTTTTGATTATTTAGCAATTGCTTGATATACTCCGACGGTATAGCCCCGAATTCCTCCTTAAAGCACTGCCGGAAGTAGAACAGATTATTGATACCTACTTTGAAAGCTATCTCAGAGATATTATATTTTCCTTCCAGCAGGAACTGTTCGGCATACTTCATTCGTACTTTGCGGACGTACTCATTGGTAGATAGTCCCGTCAGAGCTTTCATCTTGCGATACAGGGTAGAACTGCTCATACACATTTTATCAGACAAGTAGCCGATATCGATCTTATCCGAAGAAAGACGCTCTTCTATCAGCTGATTAATCTTCTGAATAAATTCATTATCCAACTTGGTGAGTGACTCGGTAATGATCGTCGATTTATCGTTGATGGCTGTATTCGTACTGAAATGCTTCGCCAGTTTGCGTCGTGATTGCAACAAGTTTTCTATGCGGCTACGTAGCAGGCTGGCGCTGAACGGCTTGGTCAGGTAAGAATCGGCACCTACCTGATAGCCTTCCTCCTTATCCTTTAAGGAGTCTTTGGCAGTCAGCAATATGATAGGTATATGGCTGGTACGCACGTCTCCCTTCAACTCACGACACATTTCGTTGCCATCCATTACCGGCATCATAATATCGCTGACGATGATATCCGGTATTTCTTTCAAGGCGCTTTCTTTACCTTGTTTTCCGTTAACGGCAGTTCGCACGTCGAAACTGTCCGAGAAGGATTCGGCAATATACTCGCAGATATCCGGATTGTCTTCTACAACCAGCAATATCGGTTTGTCATTGTCCGGTGTCGAAGTTTCCTGTGACGACACGTCTTCGGACATATCTTCTTCCTGTTCCTGCTCTTGTGAGTCGGCATGCAATGCATTGGGGTACATATTATCCGTCAAAAGACTGACACAAAAGCTGCTGCCGGAGTTGAGAGTACTGTCTACGCTGATTTCTCCTTCGTGAAGGGTAACCAGATTCTTTACCAACGACAATCCGATGCCCGTGCCCGATGCCTGATGTTTGCCGCCCTCTTGGTAGTAACGGTCGAAGATGTGAGGCATTGCTTCCGGTTTGATGCCATAGCCGGTGTCGCTTACACGGATCTCCGTATAGTTGACTTCGGCACGTTGGGTCCGGCGAATACTTATCGTGATACGTCCCTTTTCTGTATATTTCAGAGCATTGGATATCAGGTTGTCCAGTACAATTTGGATAATCTCTTTATCAAAATACATCAGCATATGCTCATCTTCTATATCCAGCCGGATATCGACTTCGGCATTTCGGTTCAGCTCTTTGTATTTCAAGCCTATCTCGTGGATAAGCGCTGCTATATTATCACGGCTGACGCAGAGCTTCTTGTTCTGAGTCTCGGTTTTCCTGAATTCCAATATTTGGTTAATCAGGTTGAGTAAGCGGATAGCGCTTTGGTGGATGACGGAAATCTTCTGCGCGTCTTTGCCGGACAATGAATTGTTCTTCTGTAAATCTTCCAGCGGCCCCAATATCAGTGTGAGTGGCGTGCGCAACTCATGAGTGATATTGGTGTAGAAACGCAACCGTTCATTATTCAACTCTTGCTCTTGCTCGTGGCTTTGCTTTTCCAGTTTATATAAGGTCTCTACAGCCAGCCTCTTCTTATACACATAGAGTATATAGAACAAAAGGGCGAGGGAACAGAGGACATAGAATGACTTTGCCCACCAAGTCAGCCAAATAGGAGGTGTGATACGGATATCGAGGAAGGTGATTTCGTTAGACCATTCCTGGTTGCGCATCCGTGTTTTTACCTGTAATTGGTATTTACCGGGAGGAAGATTGCGGAAAGTGACCTTATTGGGATCGGTCAGTGTGTACCAGGAATCTGCCAGCCCTTTCAGCATATAGGCATATTCTACCTGATTGATTAGTGCGTAGTTCTGTATGTTGAAGGTGATGCTGAAACTGTTTTGGGTATAGTCCAGCTCGACACTTTTGTGACCGTTCAATATGATGGTGTTCGGGGTATTGCCCGCCTTGTTGAGAGGGTCGGCTATCTCGATATTGGTAATGAAGGCAGGAGGCGATTTGCGTTCCTGTAATACCTGTTCGGGGTTGAAGTAGCACAGACCGTCGATGGAACCGAAATAGAGATTCCCATCCTGAGCATACGTGACGCATCCCCGGTTGAAGCTTCCCATAGGCAGGTTGTCGTGATGGTCGTAGTTGTAGAAAGTCTCTTTGCTGTGAACGAGGCAACTGATACCTTTATTAGTACTTATCCAGATATTCCCCGCTTTGTCCTCGCTGATGGCATGGATGTGTGTATTGGCAAGTCCGCTTTCACGTTGATATACTTTGTATTTTCTGTCGGTAGGAGAGGGGAAGCATACCAATCCTTCACCGGTAGCTACCCATATACGTTTCCGGCTATCTTCAAAAAGGGCGTTGATGGTATTCGAAGGAAAGTTGTTCCGGACGTTGAAGAGCTGGATGCTTTTGAGCTGGGAATTGTACAATCCGAGTCCGCCGCCAAAAAAGCCGATCCATATTTGTCCATGACTGTCTTTCAGCACACATCTCACTAAGTTGTTTTCGCGGTCGTAATGCGCCTTTATAGACTCCTTCACAGGATCGATAAGGTCGACTCCTTCACTGGTTCCCGCCCAAATATTACCTTCTTTATCTTCGAAGAAAGAACGCACGTCGGAGTGTGCCTTGTCTTTAGGGAAGATCTGCCTGAAACTCTTGGTTTGAGGATTGTAATGGACAATTCCTCCGTAAAAAAGTCCGAACCATAAACCTCCTCTCGAATCGCAAAGCGCTGCTTGCACGGTGTTGCCGTTCAAACTACTATTCCCCGTGTTGTAGACGGCGATGCGTTTCCCTTTATTGAATACATTAATGCCTCCTCCGTCTGTGCCAATCCAAAGGTTTCCCGTTTTATCCATACAGACGCTCGAAGCTATCTTGCTGGTCAGGCTGTTTCCGGTGGACGGAAAAGGAGAATATTTGTACGTGTCGAATAGTAAAGCTTCCCGTCGGATGAAATTGATTCCTCCTCCCCACGATCCTGCCCATACATTATTAAAAGAATCTTGGTAGAGGCATCGCACGCTGGAATTGGATAACCCGTATTCGTCGTCACCTTCCTTTATAAGAACGAAATGAATTTGGTCGGCAGAATGGAATAAATGTTGTGATAAATCGAGTATGGCTATGCCTCCGAACTCCATAGCTATCCAGAGTTTGTTGTCTTCCAGTTGGCGGATATCGTAAATGCGGTGCGAGATGCTATTCATCTTGTCGTTAAAGAGGATGAAACTCTCCGTTTCCGGATTGAACAACGCTAAGCCTTTGTCAGTGCCTACCCATATATTGCCATTCTTATCTTTATAGACGCAGGTCACTTCATTGCCGGGCAGGCTGTGAGGGTCCTGTGGATTGTGCAAGAAGTTCTTTGCTTTTTTGTCTTTGATGGATAATACACTGAAACCATTGTGCACATGTCCTATATAGAGCAGTCCGTTTCCTCCGTCGGCAACTGACCAAATATGATTACTGCCTAGCCCGGGTATGGTTTTGGTATTATAATGAGTGAATTTACCGGTTTGTTTGTCGAAATGGTCAATGCCTTCCCAATAGGTACAAATCCACAAATTGCCGTCGGCTGCGGTAACAATCTTGGTGATGTCGTCGGTAATAAGGCTGGACGGATTCTTCTCATCATGTTTATAGGTGGTGAAGGTATCGTTGGCATAATTGTATGCATTGACTCCTGCCCGTTGGGTACCTATCCATAAGATAGAGTCGACGGGGTCGTCCAGCAAGCAGTTCAATTCATTGCCGGTGATGCTTTGCCGGGCAGTGGATTCTTCTTTATAATAAGGTATAAAGCGTATACCATCGAACTTATTAAGCCCTTCTTCGGTAGCAAACCATAAGAATCCTTTTTTATCCTGAGCTATGCTAACAACATGGTTGTTGGATAATCCTTCTTCAATACCCAGCTGATTGACCGTATACAGTTGTGCCGGTAATGCCAAAGGGAGGAAGCTTAGAATGATGGAAAGCATTGTTTGTTTCATGACGTGATATTTTTCTTTCAACGAGTCAAATGTACAAATAAAACCTGTAAGTGATATATACAAATCGTGCATTGACGGATTTATATATACTCTCTGCATGATTTATGCTGTTGTCGGACAAGTAAATGAACTATGTTTGCACTGCCGATTAAAGAGTATCGGCAACAAAATGTATTTTTTTGTTTAACTTTAAAAATAATAAGTATGAAGAAGCATTTTCTGAGTGCCACATTATGGGCATTTCTATCGCTGACTTTATGTACTACGGGATGTAGCGACGATGATGGCTATCCCGACGTAGACGGACAAACACCGACGATGGTACTGGCTACAGGCCATATCCAGTCCGCTGCCGGACAACGTTTTACTATTAAGGGTAAATTGACCGATGCCGACGGTATTTCTACCATTCGTCTGCAATGTGCCGATCTTTATCTCGACAAAACCATCGACTTGATTGAAATCTATGGTGCTCCGAAAACAGAGTATGACTTGAGTTACTACTACGACCTTAAGAGCAACGAAATTGGCGAACGCTTTACTGTAAAAGTTACAATCACCGATGTAGGCGGGCGGGAATTATCTCAGGATGTTTTAATAACAATGGACGGTGACTTTGAAGTACCGGTCTTTAAGAGTGCCCCTGAAGAAGGTGGAATGCTGACTGTGTTACTGCGTCAGGGTGAAGACCCCACACTAACTTTAAATGTGGAGATGACGGACGACAGAGCATTGGATTACCTGGATATCACCATTGACGGCATTGAAGGCTACTCTCCCAAAAGAGTGGATTTGAAGCAACAAGCTGCCTATGATTATTCTGAAGAAATAAAGTTTCCCTTTGAGAAGAAAGACTATGCTTTGACTTTGGCTATGGCCGATACAATAGGTAATATCGTAACTCGTAAGGCAGTCATTTCTGTTACAGACGTACAAGACTTTGAAAAGATGTATTTGGCGGATGTGGCTACGGATGCGGCACTGAATAGTGATGTATTTGGAGTGCCGATGTGCATCAATCATGTAGGAGAATTCCAATATACAGCTTATTACTATTGCGAAAAGGCTAACACTGAAATCTATTTCTTGCCCCAAAAGAACAGCTTCTCGCCTGTATGTTATGGTGTCGACGCTAATGACGACACGAAACTGACCGACGACAGAACGAGCATGAAGCCACTTGTACTGCCGGAAGCTAATGTATATTATGAAATAACCTTTAATATCTTGCAAAAGACCTATAAAGTGAGCACTTACTCCGCAAAAGAAGCTCAGGATCCTTGGGGAACCGATTTGATTTATGGAACGCCTTGCTTCGACTTATGGGGTAACGGTACCGAAATGATAGACTTTACCTTTGGTCTTACCAGTGATAATCCGACAAATGTGAAGTCTTTCGTACAAGATGCAACCAATCCTCATTTATTCTACTCTCAAGATCCTCTGACGCTGACTGCCGGCGAAACGATGAATTTTATCATTCATAATTATCATAAGAGTGAGTGGTGGAACTATGTAAGATGGTGTAGTACCAGTGCTACGGACATGGATGTTTTCGGCTATTACACCGGAAGTGCTTCCAAGAACTCTGATTATAAAGGACCTATCAATACACAAGATGTATGGTCTAAACCAGTGGTGACAACTTCGGGTTCTTACCGGTTCTATTTTGACGCCCATTTGGGAAGAGCTAAATTGGTTCCCGCAAATAAATAAGTAACATTAGATTTAAGATATGAAAAAGCAGATATTATTATTGTGTCTGGCGCTGGTTAGCTTATGCAGTTATGCGCAGACCACCGTGAAAGGTGTGGTGACTTCGGCTACCGACAAGGAGCCCTTGATTGGGGCAACGATACAAGTGAAAGGTGCCACTACAGGTACAATTACCGGTCTTGACGGCGACTATACGTTAATGAATGTGCCTTCGAATGCTGTGCTGGTGTTTTCGAGCATTGGCTATGAGACTCAGGAAATACAAGTGGGTGGTAAGACTACAATCAATGTAGTACTGAAAGAAGCTAGTGAACTGCTGGACGAGGTAGTGGTTATCGGTTACGGTGCTGTAAAGCGGAGTGACTTGACCAGCTCCATTGCTACCGTAAAAGGAGAGCAAATCACCGAAACAGTAACCGGTAATGCCATGGATGCTTTGCAAGGTAAAGTGAATGGTGTACAAGTGACCAGTGGTGGTGGCCCGGGTACACAACCCAAAGTATTGATTCGTGGTGTAACTACCGTAAACGGTACCGACCCGCTGTATGTAGTGGACGGTATGCCGGTAGGTACGAATATCAATTTCTTGAACAGCAACGACATTGCGTCTATGGAAGTATTGAAAGATGCTTCGGCTGCTGCTATTTATGGTACGCGTGCTTCTAACGGTGTGATCTTGATTACTACTAAGAAAGGTATTGCGGGAAAGACAAACATCAGCTTCAACGCATCAGCAGGTTTTCAAACGATCTCTAAGCCGAAAATGGCTGGTATCGCAGAATATAAGGAAGTGTTCAACACTCGTTATGCAAACGACGGAGGTACTTCTATCTGGAATGACAAAGGTGCTACGACCAATCCGGGCGGTACTGATTGGTGGAACGAAGTGGTAAACAAGACTGCTTTGGTACAGAATTACTCACTCAACATTTCCGGTGGTTCGGACAAGTTGGTTTATAATCTGAGTGTGGGTTACTATCGCAACGATTCGCAATACGATTACGGCTATTGGGATAAGATTAACGCTCGCCTCAATACGGAATATACTTTCAACAAGTATGTGAAGATGGGATTTGACATTGCTCCGCGTGTAGAATCATGGGATGACACGCCCAACCTCTTTGAGGCAGCCATGACCATGGACCCCACTACGCCTATCTTTAAGCCGGAGGAACAATGGGTGGATAATGAGTATAATAACTATGCACGTTCTTACAATAACCAGACTTGGAATCCTGCCGGTTCATTGGCACGCCAAAATGCTCATTCGCGTGAGATGGGTGCTATCTTGAATACATACGTACAAGTAAATCCGATTCAGAAACTTACTTTGCGCACACAGTTTGGTACTAACGCACACTTCCGTCGCACGGATAAGTTTACTCCTGAATTCAAGATTGATGCATTGGAGCAGTCTACGCTGAGCAACATCTCACGTGAGATGCAGGAATGGCTCGACTGGAACTGGACGAATACAGTTACTTATGCCGATACTTTTGCGAAGAAGCACAACATTAATATAATGGGCGGTTTCACTGCCGAACGCTTTGCTGAATATCAGTCGAAAGCTTCACGCGATGATGTTCCTAACAATATGGATCAGATGCAGGAAGTAAATGCCGGAACGCAAAATCAGAAAGCCGAAGGCAAGACTAATTACAATACTTTGGTATCTTACTTGGGACGTGTGATGTATAATTATGATAACCGCTATTATTTGACTGCATCTATTCGTGCCGATGGTTCTTCTCGTTTCCCTGCGGGTAACAAGTATGCTCTTTTCCCCTCTGTATCTGCTTCATGGCGTGTTATTAGCGAAAGCTTTATGCAGAGCCAGGAAATCTTCAATAACTTGAAACTGCGTGGTGGCTGGGGACGTGTAGGTAATCAGAATATTGATAATGATGCTACTTTGACCTTGTTAGGGCAGTCAGACTATGTATTCGGTATGAACCCGAATCGTGTTACCGGTACTATGGTATCAGGTGTAGGAAACAACCAATTGAAGTGGGAGACTGTAGAAGACTGGAATGTAGGTGTAGATATGTCGTTCCTGAACTCTCGTCTGGATGTGACTTTTGAATACTTCCAAAAGAAGTCTTCGGATATGCTTTACCAAAAACAGAACATCTTTGCTACCGGTTATCCCGACTGGAACAGTACCGTATGGATGAATATCGGAAGCATGAAAGCCTCCGGATGGGAATTGAGTTTGAACTGGCGCGACAAGGTGTCCGACTTCAAGTATAATGTAGGTCTGAACCTTTCGGCCGTAAAGAACAAAGCGATTAAGTTCTCCGGTGACGGTCCTATCTTGACAGGTGGATTCAATAGCGACCAAATTATTCGTAATGAGGATGGCGGTTTGATATCACGTTTCTATGGTTACGTAGCTGACGGAATCTTCCAGAATTGGGCTGAAGTAAATGCTCATACCAACGAGAACGGTAAACTGGTGCAGGCAAACGCACAACCCGGTGACATCCGTTTCAAAGACCTGAACCACGACGGTGTGTTGGACGAGAATGATAAAACCTTTATCGGTAATCCTTATCCTGACTTGATGGTAGGTCTGAACTTGGGCTTGAACTATAAGAACTTTGACTTTACCGCCAACTTCTACGGTACGTTTGGCAACGATATTTATAATAAGACCAAAGGTATGTATTCCGGTGTAAGCGGACAGAATGTATGGGCAGGTACACTTGAGAAAGCATGGCATGGTGAAGGAACTAGCACGGATATTCCTCGCTTGTCATACAACGACCTGAACCTGAACTACTCACGTGTATCGAGCTTCTTTGTAGAAGATGGTTCATACTTGCGTTGCAAATTGTTGCAACTGGGTTATACACTTCCTAAGAAGTGGCTGCGTGGATCGGAAATGCGTGTATCTTTCTCTGCACAGAATCCTTTCACCATCACAGGCTATTCGGGTATGGACCCCGAACGTCCGCAGATCGGTAAAGACGGTAGTGTGATTGAGACCGGTATCGACGGTATCGCTTACCCCAACCCGCGCACATTCTTATTCGGTATTGACTTTAAATTTTAAGATTATAGACTATGAAACAGATATTAGCAATATTGACATTGATTGCCTCGCTGACGTTCACTTCTTGTGATGACTTCCTGACGGAGGAAGTGCGCGGGCAACAGAACCTCGATACTTACTTTCAGAGTGAGGAGGATTGCGAATCGTTCGTTACCGGTTGCTATCAAGCCATAACCTTTGGCGGCTGGTGGAATATTAATACCGTATGGCTGCTCTCCGAAATGTGTAGCGATGACGGTTGGATGGGCAACACTACCCAGAGCCAGAGCGACTATATCTCTTTGGCACACTATCAAGGTACAGGACAGAGCAACGGTGCCATCTCTAACTTCTGGCAATACCGCTATAAAGGTATCTTGCGTTGCAACGTGGCTGTAGAGCGTATTTCGCAGGCAAATATAGCCAACGAAGAATTGAAGAATCGCTTGGTAGCCGAAGCTCGTTTCTTACGTGGATATTTCTACTTTGAGCTGGTTCGGAACTTCGGTGGGGTTCCCCTTATTACAGGTTTCTTGTTGCCCGAAGAGGTACAAGGCATTACTCGCGCTTCGACTGAAGAGGTATATAAATTCATTGAAGACGACCTGAAAGCCGCTGCCGACGTATTGCCGCAACGTAGCGAATATGCTGCTACAGAATTGGGACGCGCTACACGTGGTGCTGCTTTGGGTCTGCTGGGTAAGGTTTATCTCTATCAGAACAAATGGCAGGAGGCACACGATGTGTTGAAACCGGTTATTGACGAGAAAGAGTACAAACTGATGGAAAACTTTGGTGATGTATGGAGCGTTGACCATAACAACAATGCGGAAAGTCTGTTCGAGGTGCAGTATATGTATGACGGTACCTACTCCCTTGGTGGTTCGTTGACGGTTATCACAGGTGCCCGTACCGGCCCCGGCGACGGATGGTCTTGGGGACAGCCGACTGCCAATCTTGAGCAAGCTTACATTGATGCAGGCGACACTGAACGCCTCCGCTATACCATTATCAAGTCAGGATGTACCGAGATTGCAGGTGAAAATAATTTCGATAAGTTTATTGAGAATAGCAAGGACATGGCTCTATACGATACCTATATTGCAAAATACGGCTGGGATCGTGATTGTTATATCATTGACCCTGCACAGCATAAGTCGGCACGTATCGTTCGCAAATACTTTGTACCCCTCGAAAAGCGTCCGGAAGTTTATAACATCGATAAGATTCCTTTGGATCACCGCATTCTGCGTTATGCCGATGTATTGCTGATGTATGCTGAGGCTTGCAACGAGCTGAATGATGATGCTACGGCACGTACTTATCTCAATGAAGTGCGCAAACGTGTAAAATTGGCTGATGTTACATCCAGTGGAAAAGAACTCCGCAAGGCTATCCGTCTGGAACGTCGTTTGGAATTGGCGTGGGAGCAAAATCGTCTTTATGATATCCGTCGCTGGACCGACGACAATGGTAAGAAGATGATTAGCAATCTGATGGGACCGGACGGAACATTTGTGAAGTGGAACACTGAACCTGCCACTCGTGACCTCTACGAATGGGAGAACCAAGGTGAAGCAAGCGACAAGGGCAAGGGTTTCAACGAAAGCCGCGATATGGTATTCCCGATTCCTTTGTACGAGATAACAATGTCTAATGGCTCTATTACCCAGAATCCGGGTTGGAACTAATCACTTTCTGACAAAAGCGGATTGTTAAAGGAGTTAATTATTCAATAGGCTTTTATATTTTGTCGCGGGTAGTTTGTATGGATTATCCGCGACATTCTTTTTTAAACAGATAATATCATGAAACTGAAACGTTTTTTATTTCTTCCGTTGTTGTTTACTGCAATGGCTTGCAGTGATGACAGTCCGAACACTCCGGATACACCCGATACTCCCGATCAGCCTGATATAAGCAGTGTGGAGAAATTGGTGAGTATCGACGCCGGTCAACTATTCCAGACGTGTGCCGGGTTCGGTGCGTCGGACTGTTGGTCACCCGCTTTTGTAGGCAAGTCGTGGACTTCGGCTCGTGCGGGCATTACGGAACTGCTCTTTTCTTCGGAGATAGTCGGCGGTAAACCCAAAGGTATCGGACTTTCCCAATGGCGTGTGAATCTTGGCGGAGGTAGCTTGGCGCAAGGTGATGCAAGCGGCATTGAAGACAAATCCCGTCGTGCGGACTCCTATCTGAACGATAACTTGACTTTGGACTGGACTCGCTGCGAGGGACAACGCTATTTTATGAATCGTGCCAAGGAACTGGGTTGCAACAACTTTGTGCTGTTCAGCAATACACCGCCTGTGCAATATACTTACAATGGTAAAGGCTTTTCCGCCCAAGGAGGTTCTTCCAATCTGAAGCCCGAATATTACGATGATTTCGCTAAATATATGGCCGACGTAACCGCCCGTTATACAAGTGAGGGATATCGTATCAGTCATATTTCCCCTGTTAACGAACCCCAGTATAACTGGGAAAGCGGGCAGGAAGGCAGCGGTTGGACTAACGACCAGGTAGCCCGACTGGCGCGCGAACTGGATGCAGCATTAACTGCGCAAAGCCTCTCCACCGATATCTTGTTAGGCGAATCGGGTGATTGGGAATACCTCTACAAGACCAAGAGCGACGCTAACCGTAGTAATGTACTATCGGCTTTCTTCACTCCGGGCTCCTCGGCATACGTAGGTGATCTGGCTCATGTGAAAAATCTGATTTGCGGACATAGCTATTGGACTGACGGAACATGGGACGGCATGCGAAATGTACGCAGGCAACTGGCTCAGGCTGCCGAACGCTACGACCTGGAGGTATGGCAAAGCGAGTGGAGCATGTTGGGCGACGGTTATAGCAGTACCGAGTTTGTGGGTTACGATAAGGCATCGGAGATGGATATTGCTCTCTATATGTCGAAAGTAATTCACAATGACCTGACCGTGGCAAACGTTTCTTCGTGGAGTTACTGGACTTCTATGGACGTTTCGCGCTGGGGACACAAGAACCGTTTCCTGCTTATTTCGTTGGTTCCCTCCGGTGGAGTCGATGGAGATATCGAGCGGGAAGGTACTTATCAGCCTACTGCCACCCTGTGGGTATTGGGTAATTATAGCCGCTTCATTCGTCCGGGCTATCGTCGTATAGGCCTTGACTTGAATGAATCCCGTAGCTTCTTTGGCTCGGCATGGATTTCTCCTGACGGTGCCGAAATTGTGGCTGTTTACACGAATCTGGCGGAGAAAGCAGTCCGGTTGGGTGAGACCCATGTAGGTTGGAGTGGTGAAGCTAAGTCGATAACTACTTATACAACTACCGGAAGCAAGAATCTGCAAGAAGGCAATGTATCGGCAGGAAAACAGGTTGTGGTCGAAGCGGGGAGTGTGACTACTGTTGTGTACAAACTCAAATAACGAATAAAATATGAAGAACGCTACATTAGTGATTGCCATTTTCATGATGGCGCTATTTGCCGCTCCACTCAGGGCGCAAGTCTCTTTTGGTGATGCCACGAAGTTCAATGACGGGTGGCTGTTTATGCTGACGGATGATTCTACGATTGTCCGTCCCGATTATGACGATAGCCACTGGCGCAAGTTGACGTTGCCGCACGACTGGTCTGTAGAAGGACAACTATCGCCTTCGTTGGCTAGTTGCACCGGGTATCTGCCGGGCGGCATAGGCTGGTATCGCAAGCAATTTAAGATTACAGACAACCAAGCACGTCATTATATCTATTTTGAAGGTGCGTACAACCGCAGCGAAGTCTATCTGAACGGGCATTTGCTGGGTAAACGCCCCAACGGTTATGTCTCTTTCCTCTACGACATGACCCCTTATCTGAAAGAGGGCGACAACGTACTGGCTGTGCGCATAGACCACAGCCGTTATGCCGATTCACGTTGGTATACAGGATCGGGCATCTATCGGGATGTTTGGATGATTGCCGCTCCCGAAACCCATTTTGCTCAGTGGGGGATAGGCTGGCATGCCGCTTCGCTGACCGACAATCAGGCTGTGGTAGCTGTGGATATGGAAATCCAAAAGCACCAGGCAACGCATGAAAAGCTGCAACTTTCTGCCACTTTGTATGATGCCGACGGCAAGCAAGTAGCCCAACGCCGTGCGTCCCTATCCAACGCCAAGCAAGGCATGACTAAAGAGACTCTTTCTCTTAAAGTATCCAAACCTCATCGCTGGAACCTTGACAATCCGTATCTCTACACCTTGAAGACCGAACTCTTCAGCAACGGAAAGCGTATTGACGGCAGCGAAACCAAGGTAGGACTGCGTACCTTGAACTTCGACCCCGATAAGGGATTTGCCCTGAACGGCAACTGGATGAAAGTGAAAGGCGTATGTATCCACCACGATGCCGGCGTGCTGGGCGCCGTAGTCCCTGCCGAAGTTTGGGAACGCCGCCTGCATAACCTGAAAGGCATCGGTGTCAATGCCATCCGCATGAGCCACAATCCACAAGCTCCCGTCTTGTATGAATTATGCGACCGCCTGGGATTGCTCGTCATGGACGAGGTTTCCGATGAATGGGAATTTCCGAAGCGCAAATGGGTAAAAGGCTGGAATGTAGGCGAACCAAGCTTCGACGGTTCTTACGATTTCTTTGAAGAATGGATTGAACGGGACATAACCGATATGGTACGCCGCGACCGCAACCATACCTCTATCTTCCTGTGGAGCATCGGCAATGAAGTCGATTATCCCAATGACCCATACTCTCACCCCGTGCTCGATGGTTCTAAGATTAACCAACCCATGTTTGGCGGTTATAAACCGGATGCTCCCGACGCCATGCGTATCGGCGTTATCGCCAAGCGATTGGCAGCCTGTGTGCGTGCTGTCGATACTTCGCGCCCCATAACCGGAGCTTTGGCAGGTGTGGTGATGTCCAATGAAACGGAATATCCCGATGCGGTAGACGTAGTGGGCTATAACTATACGGAAGACCGCTACGACCAAGACCATGCTACTTACCCCCGACGGGTGATCTACGGAAGTGAGAACGGTTCGGGACTGGATGCCTGGTATGCGGTAAAGAATAAGGAGTTCATCTTCGGTCAGTTCATTTGGACAGGAACGGACTATTTGGGTGAATCCGGTCGTTGGCCGTCACGCGGACTGAATACGGGATTGCTCGACTTCGGCAGTTTCCCCAAACCCCGCGGACAATTCCGTGCTGCCTTGTGGCTGGACAAACCTTTTACTTATGCAGGCACTTATCCTAAGCACAACTATCTGTCGCCCGATGCCTTGGATGTATGGAACTATGATCCGGGACAAGAGGTACGTGTCGTTTGCTATACCAACGCTCCGCAAGCCCGCTTGCTGCTGGACGGAAAGGTAGTGGGAGAAATGAAACCTTACGACGAAAAGAGTGGCATCATTCACTGGGACATTCCCTATCAGGCAGGTGAATTGCGTGCCGAAGGTTGCGACAAAGACGGAAATGTGCTTTCGAGCTATTCCATCCGGACTTCCGGTCGTCCGTATGCTCTTCGTGTCAGCGCCGACCGCACGGATTTATCCAAAGATCGTGCCACCGCACACCTCACCGTAGAAGTGATAGACGAGAACGGAGTCGTTGTGAAGCTGGGCGATAATGACATCACTTGTACCATCGAAGGCCCCGCCCGTCTGCTAGGACTCGAAGGCTCCAACAACTCCGATATGAGCGATTACACGGATAACCGTCATCGTGCCTACCACGGTCGCCTGTTAACATACATCCAAACTACCGGAACCGAAGGAGCGGTTCGTGTGAAGTTTACTTCGCCGCTGCTACAGGGAACGGAGATAGCTTTGGATGTTGAGTAACTTGAGTGTATCGGCCCTCTTGAATATACCGAAGGGGCTACACCTTACGACTGAGCCCCCCACAGTCGTATACTGAGTACCCAAAACACCCGGATGTTTTACCCCAAAAGACCCGGATCTTTTTACCTAAAAGATCCCCATCTTTTGGGATAAAAGACCCGGATGTTTTTTTTAAATAGATCCGGATGTTATAACCTCTCACTATACGACTTAGAGGTACTCAGTCCTACAGAGAGACCGATTGAATGCAGTACTTGTATAGCCTGCCCATTGCTTTTGATTATAATACCCTCTCAAAGCGGATAACGAGAAGAAACTTTGTGTACCTTTACGGCGTATTTCTGCCACTCAGTCCACGCGCGTCTTATGGAAACGGGCCTCATTGGTAAAAGGTACAATTCGTTTACGAAAAACAGGAAATAAAATGGGCAAACCTACTAACTTGTGTTATAAACGCAGCCGTAACCACTATATCGGTTGGGCTTTGGGAAGCTTTTTTATCGGAGGCAGTTGCTTCCCCTCAGGTTTTTTATTATTAATAGAAGAGCCGTTTACGTGGGGAGCGCTTATCATCTCTGCCATTGGTACGATTGCTCTTGTAGTTTTTATCCGTAGTTTATTACTCATATTTTCACCGGCCAACGGCAAATTGGGAAAATCAGTCCGCCCTTATATGGACGGGTCTATCCATACCGATGTCAAGTCTATGTTCGCCCTGATTGACGAAGATATTGAGCAGAACGGGAAGAAGTTCGGTTATGCCCGGGTAGGCAAGCAGTGGATACTTGGCGGTGAAGCCATGTTGATTGAGCGCATTCGCGGCATCTTCTGTATTAAAATAGTCAGGAGCAAGCGACGCGAATATGCCATTTGCCTGGTAGACGACCGGCAAAATGTACAAACCACGAATCTGTCGCGCGAAAAGCACTTAGACGAACTTAATGACTATCTTACCCACCTGCTTCCGCATGCCGCCACCGGTAACTTTGATGATTATCTCACCTTTATCAGCAAGGATGCCGCCGCCATGGAAGCCTTCAATGAAGAATTCCTGCGCAGAAGTGCGGCGGTCAATTCGGAGTATGTGCTGACCGAGGCGGATGATATACCCACTTCCCTGGTTACTCCCGAGAAAATACGCCATGCCATCAATACCCTGCAGCCCGGGCAGCGTATTCTGCTTTCTGCCTGCAATCCCCCCGAATCGAAGTGGGGAAGGTGTACCGGCATCTCCTGCCATTGCTTTGCCGAGGATGGAAGGTATGCCCTTGCCGCCTATTTCGAAACCGAAGAAGGGCGTAAACGCCGCTTTGTGCTGCGCTTTATCCCTTTGACACAGCTGCATGCCGTGTGGAAGGCTTTCTTTGAGAACGCCCTGATACCCGATGTGGATGCATGGGAAGACCAGTCGGATAGCATTGACTCCGTAGAGCCGATGGAGGATTATGTGCTCTATGTGGACGGACATAAATACGATCACATTACTTTTGAAGATGTACAAGCTTCTTTGGAAGAACTGGACGCGGGGAAATGTCATGCACTTCTGCTCCGTACACCCGGCTGGAAGAACGGATATTTGGAAGTGACCGGCTCAAAAGACGATTATGTGGCGGAGGTAGCAGGTTTCGATGGCAATCACGAAGTGCGTGGATACCGTACTGGCACCGCAGATCGGGAGGAGGTATGCCATTGGCTTTCTGACTATTATCACGACTATCGCTATCCGCAGATAGACGATAGCTGGGAAGATATAACCGAAGAGGTAAGGCAGAAGGTGGCACCATCCGACTGAGTATGAAGACAATAAACTTATATATTATAGAATATGGGAAAATATTTTAGTGACAAGGTAGAAGAAGGTATCGAACTGGTTTGGATGTCCTTCAACAAAGAAGAAATGCAGCAAGGTTTCGCCTTGTTGACTGAAGCGGCTAAAGAAGGGGATGCCGATGGATATTGCTTTCTGGCGCGTTGCTACATGGGCTCCATGTATGTATGGGACGGAGGCGATCTGCCTGAGGATGATGAAAAGGCAGCTCTTTATGTAAAGGAAAGTATTGCCCGTGGCAGTGCTTGCGGTGTGTTGTGTGCCATGCGTTGCGGTGAACTGACGCCTTCTGTGCGCAAGTCGATGCCTTTCAGTAGTCTGAAAGAGGCTTTCGACGTCGTACTTGCCAAGGCTGAAGCCGGACATCCCTTCTGCCAGTACATCATTGGTAACGCCTATTACTGGGGCGACATGTTGGAAATAGAAGGTCAGGAAGAGATGATGAAGCGCTATCCAACAGAAGACAGCTATGATGCTTATGCCTATCCGATTGCTGCCGAATGGTATCAGAGAGCTTTCAGAGGTGGTTTTACCTTTGGATTCGGCAATTTCCGCACGATCTACCAGAGTGGCAAGGGAGGCATAAAGCCCAATCCTGCTTTAGTAGAAGAGTGGCAGAAAGTGATTGCCGAAGCCGGAGATCCGGTACAGCTATGCAATTATGGTTGCATACTCGAAGATAAAGGAAATCTGCCCGGAGCACTTCGTTATTATGAAGAAGCTGCCCTCAAAGGCAACTATGTAGCCGCTTACAATGCCGGATATTGTTATAATGCCGGAAAAGGAACGGCGAAAAATGAGGATAAGGCATTCGAATATTTCATGATAGCTGCCCAAAAAGGCGACTTAGACGGGCAGTTCCAAGTGGGCACGTTCTACTTTGAAGGTAAAGGGCATGTGTTGGTAGATTATGCCAAGGCTGTATATTGGTTGTCCAAATCGGCCGAACAGGATTGCAAATGGGCCTTTCCCCGTTTGGGCGTTTGCTATCAGCAGGGCTTGGGTGTGAAGAGAGATTATGATTGTGCCTTCGACTTGTTTACAAGAGGCGAGCAATATCTGGATGATTTTAGTAACTTGCTCCAAGGGTATGTGTTGAATGGCTTGGGCACTGCCTACGCCTTTGGTTATGGAACGGACGAAGACATTCCACGGGGGATAGCCTATTATGATCGTGCCATAGAATGCGGTTCCGAAGAGGCACGGAAGAATAAGAAATGTTTTAAGAAAACAATGCTGGGATTGGGCAAGTGGGTGCGTAAATAAGAAGAGGCTGTACCAAAACGCATAATGATTTACTATATATAATGCATTTAGGCACGGATTACATGGAGATTAATTAAAAAATCCGTGTAATCCGCGAAATCCGTGCCTAAAAAAACTATAAAGTATGTTTTGATACACCTTCAGGAGAGACTATGTACTGTACTTCTTTAAACAAATATTCTCTTTCTTTTCCCGATTCATCTTCCAGGATAAACCGTCCGTCATTTTCTACGCGTAGCAGTCGGGCGAGGAACTTGCCGTTAGCATCTTCATACGGGTGAAGTCCTCTGCGTCGGAAAAGGGAACGGGCATAACGCGTGGCTATGAGGCCCGAGTAGGTGTCAATATCTTCTGTTTGCAGACAATTATAGTAAGTCTGCACCCGTTTCAGAATATTTGCAAGGATTTTATAACGGTCGTGTTCTTTGCCTGTGATTTGTTTGAGAGATACCGGGTTAGGGGCATTACTGTGGAATTTTTCCTGATTGATATTTATCCCGATACCGGAAATACTGCGTCCGATGGAATGTCCGAAAAGATCATTCTCTATCAGGATGCCGCAAATCTTCTTGTTTTTCCAGTAAATGTCGTTGGGCCATTTAATAGTAATATCATCCGCCCACATATCCAACTCTTCCTTGATAGAGAGTGATACAATCTGCGAAAGGATGAACTGGCGGCGTGCTTCCAGGAAAGTAGGATAAAGCACGAAACTGAATAACAGGTTTTTGCCTTCTTCAGCCTCCCATGAATTACCTCGTTGTCCTTTGCCGGAAGTTTGGAATTCGGCTGTGACAGTGGTCAGTTCCGCAACCCTTTCTTGCAGGTTGTTACAAAGTTCGCTGATGTACTGGTTGGTAGAAATCGTTTCTTCTAAAGCAACCAGGGGAAATGGAAATGTATCAGGGCAGGGCATCATATTCGGCACGCATTTTCTTAGTGAATTTCTTTAATACTTCTTCGATAGAATGATCTATCAATTGCTTAATCAGATTATCATCTACATCGCCGTCCAGGAATATCTGATTCCAGTACTTCTTGTTAAAATGATAAGCACCCTCAATAGCAGAATACCGCTCACGAAGTTCGAGCGCATATTCCGGATCGCATTTCATAAATATTTTGTTAGCACTTTCCAAGTCGATGAGTACAAACATCTTATTCATGATTTTAATCACAAGCGAATACTCATCGAAGGGCAGGCATTCTGTAGCTCCTTTTTTGCTGAGGCAGTATTCGCGGGCAGTTTCTATATCCATGATGGTTAATTGTTTATGATTAACGGGCTGTGCTTTTATGCTATATGGTTATTAAACTCTCAACTCTCAACTGATCTGGAACATCGGTGGATAGAAAGCATCTATTATATGCTCTATCTTGAAAGACCCCGGTTCGCCAATGGCTGTGATAATATCGAAGCGGACGGGAGCATCTATGCAGAAATGTTTGATATAAGCATCTGCCGCCATGACAATATGGCGTATTTTCTGCCAATTTACCGCATCCTGTGGTTCTATATAATCCGTATTACTGCGGGTTTTCACTTCTACGATGATTAAATATTCTTCTTTGGTGGCAACAATGTCCAGTTCAAGATGATTCTTCCGCCAGTTCCGGTCACGTATGACATATTCATTTTGCTCCAAATATGCAACTGCGGCGTCTTCTCCGGCTTTTCCCAAGGCATTGTGTGCTGCCATTTCTTCTTTTATTCTTGATTTTAATCGTTTCGATACAAAATTAAGCTTTTTCTGCTTTGTTTTTACAGAAGTAAAAGTAATTTTGCAAGAAATATGAGAAAGAGAGATAAAACGTGTGCGAAAGCAACACCTGAAGAACCGAAACGCGAAC
>JAEXAJ010000169.1 GCA_023458215.1 Bacteroidota bacterium | reverse complement strand
CCATCTCAATAATATAAAGAGAAATGAAAGTATTAAAATTCGGCGGATCGTCCGTAGGTTCCGCCAGCAGTATTTTGAGCGTCAAGAGAATTGTAGAAGCAGTAAACGAACCGGTGATTGTGGTAGTATCCACATTGGGTGGCATCACGGATAAATTGATAAACACCTCCAAGATGGCGGCTGCCGGAGATGCTTCTTACGAAAACGAATTCCGCGAGATTGTTTACCGACATGTAGAAATGATTAAGGAAGTGATTCCGGCAGGCGAAGCGCAAGTAGCGTTACAGCGTCAGGTAGGTGAGTTGCTCAATGAACTGAAAGATATTTTTCAAGGTATTTATCTGATTAAGGACCTTTCACCGAAAACATCCGATACGATTGTAAGTTATGGTGAACGTCTTTCCTCCATTATAGCCGCAGAGCTGACGGGAGCGGAATGGTTCGATTCACGCAAGTTTATCAAGACGGAGAAGAAACACTCCAAACATGTGATAGATACCGAATTGACGAACAGTTTGATTCGTGAGACCTTTCAAAACTTGCCCAAACGTTCGTTGGTGCCGGGATTTATCTCTACTGATAAAGTATCCGGTGATGTAACCAATCTGGGACGTGGAGGTTCTGATTATACGGCTGCCATTATTGCGGCTGCTCTTGATGCTGATACTTTGGAAATTTGGACGGATGTGGATGGCTTTATGACTGCCGATCCTCGTGTGATAACTACTGCCTATACTATCAGTGAATTGAGTTATGTAGAGGCTACCGAACTTTGTAATTTTGGTGCCAAAGTGGTTTACCCGCCGACAATTTATCCGGTTTGTCACAAGAATATACCTATATTAATAAAGAATACGTTCAATCCCGAAGGTGAAGGAACCATTATCAAGCTTGATTCCAACGGAAAGAGCAAGGCGATTAAGGGTATCTCTTCGATTAATGACACCAGTTTGATTACCGTGCAAGGTCTTGGTATGGTGGGCGTAATCGGTGTGAACTACCGTATCTTCAAGGCATTGGCGAAGAATGGTATTAGTGTGTTCCTTGTATCACAGGCCTCTTCGGAGAATTCGACCTCTATCGGTGTTCGTAATGCTGATGCTGATTTGGCATGTGAGGTGTTGAATGAAGAGTTCGCCAAAGAAATCGAGATGGGTGAGATTTCACCTATTCAGGCAGAGAAAAACCTGGCTACGGTGGCTATCGTAGGCGAGAATATGAAACATACGCCGGGTATTGCCGGAAAACTGTTCGGTACGTTAGGACGTAACGGTATCAACGTGATAGCTTGTGCGCAAGGTGCATCGGAAACGAATATATCTTTTGTCGTAGATTCCAAGTCTTTGCGTAAATCATTGAACGTAATTCACGACTCATTCTTCCTGTCCGAATATCAGGTGCTGAACTTGTTTATCTGCGGTATCG
This sequence comes from Bacteroidota bacterium, assembly GCA_023458215.1. The sequence goes on along the minus strand of JAEXAJ010000169.1, from coordinate 13,929 downwards.
GTACGGTAGGCGGTAGCTTGGTAGAGCAGATCCGTAGCCAGCAGCAGAAACTGATGTTGGAGAACGGATTGAAGCTTCATATCGTGGGGATTGCCGATGCAGATCGTGCTATGTTCAGCCGTTCGGGTTTCGATCTTACCAATTATCAACAAGAATTGAAGGAGCATGGTAAACCGAGTACGCTCGAAACCTTGCGTGACGAAATTATTGGTATGAATATCTTTAATTCTGTGTTTGTCGACTGTACGGCAAGTGCAGGTGTAGCCTCACTTTACAAAGATTTGCTGCAACACAACATATCGGTAGTAGCTGCCAACAAGATTGCCGCTTCTTCGGAATACGATAATTATCGCGAACTGAAACAGATTGCCCGCCAGCGTGGTGTGAAATATCTGTTTGAAACCAATGTAGGTGCAGGTCTTCCTATTATCAATACTATCAATGACCTTATCCATAGCGGTGACAAGATTTTGAAGATTGAAGCTGTGTTGAGCGGTACACTGAATTATATTTTCAACAAGATCAGTGCGGATATTCCTTTCAGCAAGACTATCAAGATGGCACAGGAAGAACGTTATTCCGAACCCGATCCGCGTATCGACCTTAGTGGTAAGGACGTAATCCGCAAATTGGTGATCCTGGCGCGTGAAGCCGGTTATCGTTTGGAACAGAGCGATGTGGAAAAGAATCTCTTTGTACCCGATGATTTCTTTGAAGGCTCTTTGGAAGACTTTTGGAAGAAAGTACCCAGCCTCGATGCCGATTTCGAAGCTCGCCGCAAGGTATTGGAAGCTGAGAACAAGCATTGGCGTTTCGTTGCCAAACTGGAAAATGGTAAAGCATCCGTTGGCTTGCAGGAAGTAGGTGCCAACCATCCGTTCTACGGACTGGAAGGCAGCAACAACATTATCTTGCTGACTACCGAACGTTATAAAGAATATCCGATGATGATACAAGGTTATGGAGCCGGTGCCGGCGTTACGGCAGCAGGTGTCTTTGCCAATATCATGAGTATCGCAAACGTTTAAATTATGAAACATATCATTATATTAGGTGACGGCATGGCCGATTGGCCTGTAAAGTCTTTGGGGAACCGGACTTTACTGCAAGCTGCCGAAACTCCTTTTATGGACAAGCTGGCACGTATGGGACGTTCGGGACGGTTGATGACTGTTGCTGAAGGATTTCATCCGGGCAGTGAGGTGGCTAATATGTCTGTTTTGGGTTATAATCTACCTAAAGTGTACGAAGGTCGCGGTCCGTTGGAGGCGGCCAGCATTGGTGTGGAGTTGCAACCGGGCGAGATGGCAATGCGCTGTAACATAATCTGCATCGAAGGCGATCATATAAAGAACCATTCTGCCGGACACATAACAACCGAAGAGGCCGATGTACTGGTGAAATACTTACAGGAACAACTGGGTGATGAACGGGTACGCTTCTATACGGGCGTACAGTATCGCCATCTGTTGGTAATAAAAGGCGGAGACAAACGCATCGATTGCACACCGCCCCACGATGTTCCTTTGAAACCTTTCCGCCCCTTAATGGTGAAGCCGATGGCGGGAACTGAGACTATTACCACTCCCGAAGGCCAAGCCGACTTAACTCCTCAAGAGACTGCCGACCTTATTAATGATTTAATTTTGCGTTCGCAAGCCATTTTGCAGAACCATCCAATTAACCAAAAGCGTATGGCCGAAGGCAAAGACCCTGCCAATAGCATTTGGCCGTGGAGCCCCGGTTACCGTCCCCAGATGGAACGTCTTGCCGACAAGTTCCCGCAGGTGAAACGAGGTGCTGTGATTTCCGCAGTCGACTTGATTAACGGGATCGGTTATTATGCCGGACTGCGCCGTCTCACCGTAGAAGGTGCTACCGGATTGTATGATACCAATTACGAAAACAAAGTGGCTGCCGCTCTTGAAGCATTGAAAACGGATGATTTCGTTTACCTGCATATCGAAGCCAGTGATGAGGCAGGGCATGAAGGGAATATCCCTTTGAAGACCATGACCATCGAGAACTTGGACCGTCGTGCAGTAGGCCCTATCTACGAAGCGGTGAAAGATTGGGATGAACCTGTTGCCATTGCCGTATTGCCCGACCATCCTACTCCTTGTGAGCTTCGCACTCATACCGCCGAGCCCGTTCCGTTCCTGATCTGGTATCCGGGTATTGAGCCCGATGCTGTGCAGACCTTCGATGAAGTAGCCGCTTGCAACGGTAGCTACGGACTGATGAAAGAAGACGAGTTTATAAACGAATTTATGAAACAATAAAAAAGTGGTAAATTTGATAAAGTGATAGGGTGATAGAGTAATGTCACTTTATCACCCTATCACCCTCACCACCTTATCACCTTTATTATTATGAAATACTATAGTACCAACAAACAAGCTCCAGAAGCTACTCTTGAAGAAGCGGTAGTACGCGGACTTGCCGCAGACAAAGGACTTTTCATGCCCTTTACCATCAAACCGTTGCCACAGGAATTCTACGACAGCATCGATACACTCAGTTTCCAGGAAATAGCTTATCGGGTAGCCGACGCTTTCTTTGGAGAAGATGTTCCTGCTGACGTATTGAAACAGATTGTATACGATACGCTGAGTTTCGATATTCCTTTGGTGCAGGTTACGGAGAATATCTACTCGCTTGAACTGTTCCACGGTCCTACGTTGGCATTCAAGGATGTAGGCGGGCGTTTCATGGCACGCCTTTTGGGTTACTTCATTCGTAAAGAAGGCAAAAAGCAGGTAAATGTATTGGTGGCTACTTCCGGCGATACGGGTAGTGCCGTAGCCAATGGATTCCTAGGTGTGGAAGGGATTCATGTATATGTGCTTTATCCGAAAGGTAAAGTCAGTGAAATACAAGAAAAACAATTCACTACTTTAGGGCAGAACATTACTGCGCTTGAAATTGACGGTACTTTCGATGATTGCCAAGCTTTGGTAAAATCGGCCTTTATGGATGGGGAATTGAACGAGCATATGCAGCTTACCAGTGCCAACTCCATCAACGTAGCCCGTTTCCTGCCGCAAGCTTTCTATTATTTCTATGCATACGCGCAGTTGAAGCGTGCAGGCAAAGCCGATAATGCTGTTATCTGTGTGCCTAGTGGTAACTTCGGAAATATCACAGCCGGACTCTTCGGCAAGCGCATGGGACTTCCTGTGAAACGCTTCATCGCTTCCAATAACCGCAACGATATCTTCTATCAATATTTGCAGACAGGTGTTTACTCACCCCGTCCCAGCATTGCCACAATTGCCAATGCGATGGATGTAGGCGATCCGAGTAACTTTGCCCGTGTGCTTGACCTTTATGGAGGTAGGCACGCAGATATTTCTGCCGAAATCAGCGGCGCTACTTACACCGACGAGCAGATTGCCGAAACCATGAAGAAGGTTTGGAAAGAAGACCATTACCTGCTCGATCCTCACGGTGCTTGCGGTTTCCGTGCACTTGTTGAGGGACTTCAACCCGGCGAAACGGGCGTATTCCTGGAAACGGCACATCCGGCTAAATTTAAAGATACGGTGGAGAAGATCATCGGTGAAGCGGTAGAGATACCGGAGAAACTGCAAGCCTTTATGCGGGGCGAGAAGAAAAGCTTGTCGATGTCGAAAGACTTTGCGGACTTTAAGCAATATCTGATGAATGTATAATAACCGAAATGCAAAAGAGGGGGTAGAATGAACGAACAGCTACTCCCTCTTTTAAAGTTAAGGTTGGTTTAAAATATTATTTGAAATCTTGTCTGGAATGCATTCAAGGATTGGTTATCAAATCCCTGTCGGTTTGTAGTCCGGGTATATGAGTATCTGAATCTCCATATCATGTACTTGTTCAGATAATAATTCACGGTAAACGAAACATCGTTCAGCCGTCCGCCGTAAATTTCGGCTTTGGCATCCGACATATCGGTATAGTTGTAACCGAGTACACACTCCAATGAACCGGGCGCCGGAGTGGCTATACCGCAATCGGTATGCGAATGCTTGTAGTCTCCGCCAATCACTAATCCTCTCAGAATGCCATAAACTCCGCTTGCCTTGTAGTTCGTGAATCCTTTCTCCCTGTTGACTTGCAAGAAGTAATATTGAGATTCTAATGCTACGGGACCATAAGCTGCTACCAGCTCCGGAGTAAACTTGAACAGATTCTTGGCATCCGGTATCAAAGCATTCACTGCTCTGACTTTGGCTATACGGGTCGGAAAATTAGCACCCAAGTCAAAGCTGGTATGGTTTAATTCCTCGTTGCTGTTGTATCTGGGAGTTTCGTAGCCTCCCGATATGCCTACTTGGAACAAAGCTCCGTCATTGCGCAGCGGACGATAAACCAAGCGGCTCATAGCACCATATCCCATTTTTCCAAGTTCATTTGATTTCTTCTTGAGGGCTTCGCTCTCTACATGGACGCTTGCCGTACCGAAGAAACTTCTTTTATCATATACATACATCGCTCCGATCAGCCTTGAATTGAAGAAGGCTTCATTGCTGGCAGGCTCTTCCATCGTGACCTTCATTGACGAGCTTGTAGAACTTTGCAGGCCGAACTGGTGGACGAAATTACCGACACGCAGCAAGGAATGGGACGATAGTTGTCTTTCTACAAAGATATCTTTCAAACTTATTTTTCCGTAAGCATACCCTATATCCACTTTCGCTTTGAATTTTCCGTAAGATGCCTTGACACCTACACGGGCATCGGGTATGGCTACTCCATCTACGAACTCTTTATTATCAGAATGAAACAAACCGCCATCCATCAGGATTCTTCCGGTAGGATTCACTTTCAATGTGTTTTGTTCTTGTGCATTCACCTGTACGGTGAGCAGCGATAGGATGGACAATCCTATCCATATAATCTTTTTCATAATATACGGTTTTTAAAGGTTTAAGGTTAGTTACGGTTACTTGGTTGAACGGCTCCTGCCTTCTGTAGCTTGGCAAACTCCGCTTTGGCTTTATTGAGTTGTTTCATAAAGGCGTCATTGGCGTGAAGACGGGCAACAACGGCACTGGAAACGATTCTGGCAGCATCTACATCACTCTGGAAGTGGTATCCGCAGATAACTCTGCTCTGTCCCATCTCGAAGCCTCTTTTCAGAATCTCGTTTTGACGGTCCGGGTTGATTTCTGACAAGACAAGAGCGGTAGCCCAGCCGATGGCGGTATGGCCCGAAGGATAGGAACCGTTGGTTGAAAGTTCCTTTTGTTGTTCGGGGTTGCAGGTCATCTCGTTGAAGAAGCTGAACGGGCGGACACGCATGTAGTGGTTCTTGGCATGGCGGGTAGCGAGGTCGCCTGCATCTTCTCTCATATTGATAATGAGTTTATGAATCTCGGGAGTTTTTTCTTTGGATATCTCGATGCCGAATGCTTCAGAGAAAGCTAAAGGTACACCATTACCGTCCACACGGGCATCTTGTGCGGCTTGATCGCCTCTCGGGGTGTCTCTTTGTAGTTTTCCCCAGTCATAACGTTCCTTGTCGTATAAGAAAAGGATGGTTCCGGCTTCGGGAGGAGGAGGCAGCAGATCCAGGCTGTTGGCTACTTCGGACTCTTCGAGGAAATATAAATCGGGATTGGTTCTTTTGTCTTTAATCTTTTTCTCTTGGGCAAAGACATTGAATGAAAGAACGCAGCACAGTAAAAGTAAGGTAAATCTTGTTTTCATGATAAAGGATGTTTTAAATGGTTATTACTAAAAAGGTTTATAGGTTTTTCGAAAAACGCTTTTATCATACTCGGGCTTTCGGACGCTTGCCGGGTGGCTCGTGTTTGATGGAAGCAAAAGTAGCGTTCACGATTATCCTAAAAATCCTTTTCAATCCTTATCTTCTCCTTTGCGTATGACAAAATTATCCTAATGAGAAAAGGACGATAAATATTAATTTGTGAAGAGCTTATTTCTTTCTTGTGCTTACGCGCTCGTACAGCAAGCGGATGATGTTGTAATCGGGCTCTCCGTCGGGGTAAAGTTGCTCTATTTCTTTCCGGACATTATATTTGTGGCGGGTCACTGTAGCTTGGTCTACATCCAGTACTCTTGAGATGATGTTGGCATCGATGTCTTCTATAAATAATAGGATGGTAATGAAGTAGCGTTCTTTACCCCTGCGCTTCATAAAAGATAGTTTGCCTAGTTCGGGATGCTTGTCGGCAAAGCTGAGGCAGATCTGTTTCAGTTCGCGGCGCATGTCCTCTTCGGCTTCGGTTTTCCTGATTCCGAGGGTGTCGAATAGTAGCTTAACGTTCTTGTCGACGACATGAATGTCTTGTTCTATCTTGTCCAAAGTGTCTGTAGGATCATCCAAAATTATCCTTTTTTCATCCAAATTGGCTTCAGAAGCTTTCTGAAGTAATTGTTTCTTTCTTCTTAAAAGGAAGAAAGTTCCAATGGCTATTATTAATACTCCGGCTGAAATCAGGAGGTAAATGCTATGGGAGTACTTCTCTTTTTCTATTGCAATCGGTGTGAGTTCGGCTTTTCCATCGAAAAGGAACAGTCCGGTTTTGCATCCTACTACGGCTTTTCGTCCGTTCACAGCGATGCAAGATTTGTCGAACGACAAATCGTTGAACAGTGGAGTGGGAACTTCGGGGCTATCCGGGCTTTTGAAACTCAAACCGTAGTAGTAAAGGATAAAGAAACCTTCGTTGGGATTCTTTTCGAGCACACCGGCAATGCCTTTTACATGTCTGATCGGTAGAAGTTCGGAGTTTGCTTCGTTGACGATGCCCGATGAGGTATTCAGATAGATGCTTTTTCCGCTGGCAATCAGGCCATAGGTGCTTTCGTAATCCGACAAGTCACGTATCTGGTGGAAAGGCGCTTCCTCTTGCTTCAAAGGTTTTCCGTACAATCCTTTGTTCAAGGTAGCTACATAGATGCTGTCTCCGTTCTCGCAGATTCCGGTGATATAGGCATCGATTGTATCTTTTTGTGCTTGGTTGGAAACGATGGGGATAGGGGTGACGATGCGTTTCGTTTTGTCATCCACGATGCCCAAGTACCTTCTTGTGCCGATATAAAGCCGTTGCTCTGCGGGGGAATAGTATAGGGTGGTGATGTTGTTCTGACCTTTGGAATTGCTGAATTGCAAGATATTCTCCGCCTTGTTGTCCTTAATCTTATAGAGTTTCTTTCGGGTTGCTAGGAAGAATGTATTCCGGTCTGTTTCGAGAAATCTGATGATGTCGTTGCCGTTTATATCCAACCCTTCGATGAGCCCCAAGGACTTGGACTTGGATTCCGGATGATTGTAGATAAACTTGTATAGGTGCAGTCTGAGGTCATCGGTGATGAAATAAATGCTATCTCCGGTTCTTTTGGGGCTGACTGCAATCACATTGTTTTCGGAATTGGCGGAATGCTGGCGCAGGGCAAAGGCTAGCAATGCCTCTTTGCACGCCAGGTATAGGAAGTCATTACCCATGGCTCCTAGTTGCTTGGCGGTGGTGCTGATTCCGTCGGGCAACTCATAGACCAAGGTTTGTTGGTTCTGAATGTATAAAATGGAATTTCCGGTGATAAACCATTCGGCATTGTTAGGCCCCTGTGCATACAGATAATACTTTCCTTTGCGCATGAAGGTTTTCTCTTTATCGGGAGCCACTTTGATGATAGCGTTTTCCAGCAACGCATATACCGTATCGTTATAGATGCTGAGGTTGGTAGTCAAGGAGTCGATGACGGGACGGTTGAAATCCTTTTCCGGATGCTGCACGATGAACAAACCCAGGTCGCTGGCTATGTAAAGCGTCTTGTCTTTTATCAATACCTTGTTGATGCTACAGTTCTTGTCGCCTTTGCCTACCCTGACCGGAAGCAGTTCGTGGCAAGTGTTTCGGTCTTGAAGGTTGAGTTGGTACAGACCGTTGCTTGTTCCGACGTATAATATCTGATTGGCACGGTCTTGGGCGAGGCTATATACGGAATAATTCAGATTCTTGTCTTTGATATGGTAAGACTGCGTTTGTCCGGAGGTTTTGGAAAACAGTTTCAAGCCTGCATCACGGGTACCGATGAATAGGGTGTCCCGGCTGTATTCCAAGATATCATATATCCTACGGTTGCTGTTTATGGAATAGGTGTGGTAATCGTTCACTACTTTCTCGATGAAGCAGCCGTCTTCCTGCCCGATATAGAGCTTGTCGGGGTCGGTGGGAGATTGGTTTATACAAGATATCGGTGCATCGAAAGTATTGATATTGCAGGTCAGTTTTAGGGTATCCGGGGCAGCGCTTTTATTACAAGCGGTTAGTAGAATGAATGCCGATAAGACAAAAATATATAAGTGCTTTTCCATATTCGATGTTAATGAGTGATATTGATTAAGAAAGAGACAAATATAATCTGTTTTCCCGAAACTAAGAAGTTCTTGATACTTTATTGATAAATCTGTGCAGTTTGCAATAAAAAAGATCGAAACACTTGACATCGGCTTCAGGATGTTGTATATTTGTAACTGTAATAATAATTCTGATTCAATTTTAAATTAGCATAAAAGGAGGAGCATCGCTTCTCTTTTTTTTATATCCCTTCTCGCTTCTTATCCCCGAATGCCGCAGGTTTGCTCCCGAAATGCCACACCTTAGTAACCCAAATGCCACACCTTAGCAGGTATAAGGGCAGGCATTTGCTCCGAAAACCTGCGGCATTTCGGGAACAAACCTGCGGCATTCCGATAATTTGCCCTGGCAAAACGGATGATGCGTTTACACCAAACAGACCATCTGTTTCAGTCAAACAGATGATGCGTTTACGATAAACAGATCATCTGTTTCAGGGATAGCTTTACTCTGTCCGAAGCTGTCAGTAGACTCCCGGCGTTAATTATGCATAAATCTGCTCTTGACAAGAATTGCATTTTCGGCCTCCTCACTATGCGTCTTTGGCCACATTCTCTAACTTGCCCAACTTGTAGCGGTTGTTCCACAATACCAGTACTTCTATCTTTTGGAGACTATGCCGGTAGATAAGTGTATAGTCCGGATGTGGGGTGATGTAGCGGATGTTTTCTATTTCGGTAGCTTGCCCGATGAATGGGTTCATACTGACACGATACAGTGCGTTTTGAAACAACTGGTACATCGTCTTGCTGTACTGCTTATTGCCGTGCTTCTCCTGCGAAGAAAGCAAAAGAGTTTTTAAAGCTTCTTTGGCAAGGGGAGCCCAACTTATTTGCTTAGCCATGCTTCTACCTCCTGATTAATGGTTAGATCTTCTTGTCCTTCTCCTTCATCCAGTTGCCGGCAGGCAATTCTGATGTCATGGCGTAACCGGATGGAGAATTTGAGGATTTGTTTTTCTGGTTGCAGCGTTTGCTTTAGTTTTGTTTTTGCCATAACGTAATCTCCTTTTCCTTTAAAAACATTCTAAGTTAAATAATTGTTTACCCCCAAAAATAAACTTATGAAAGATAAGAAACTGGAAGGGAATTTGAGTATGATTGCCTCGCGCGTCATGGCGGGATTGAACATGAATGCGTTGAAGTTCCTGCTTCCTGTATGGCTGGGAGCATTGACGGGCGTCACACTGCGGGTTACGTTTGCCGCTGTGGCATTTTGGATAACAGGATGTTTTGTAAAAGAAGCGGCTGCTTCAAGGCAGCAACGTATCCGTTTGCTCTGTCTTGGTGCATTCGGTCTTTACGGTTTCTTGTTCTGCTACCTGCTGGGCATCAGCAAGACTACTCCGGTATCCAGCGCCATATTCAACTCCATGCAACCCATTTGGGTATTCTTGATTTCTGTCTTTTTCTTGCACGAGAAGGCGACGGTGATGAAGATAATCGGCATTGCCTTGGGCTTTGGCGGTGCGTTGTTGTGTATACTTACTCAAGGAAGCGACGACTTGGCACAAGATGCCTTTACAGGAAATATGCTTTGTATGGTTAGCTCGCTGGTTTTTGCCATTTACCTGATAGTAAGCAAGAAACTGCTGGAACAAGTGGGAGTGGTAACGATGATGAAGTATATTTTTGGTGGTGCGGCAATCATGGGACTGATTGTTTCCACCATCTTCGGCTGGGATGCTCCTCTATTTACCGATGCTTCACACGGTGAGTGGCACTGGATGCCGTGGGCCGTATTACTTTTCGTCTTAATCTTTCCTACCTATCTCAGTTATTTCCTGGTTCCCATCGGCTTGAAATATCTCAAGACTACCGTCGTCGCCATCTACAGCTATCTGATCTTAGTAGTGACTACCGTAACCTCCCTGGCATTAGGACAAGACCGTTTCAGTTGGACACAAGCCATCGCCATAGCCATGATCTGCGTCAGCGTCTACTTTGTGGAGGTGGCGGAAAGGAAAAAATAGTTATAAGTTATGAGTTATAAGTTATTTGCTTGTGTCCGCAGGAAAACATCAACAAATAACTTATAACTCATAACTTATAACTAATAATTAATCATAATCAAATACTCTCCTTCCGCTTCTATCGTAAATTCAGTGTGTGTACATTCGTTGAGGGTGCCTTGCCACCAGTTGGTGAAGTCGCTGAGCGGATAGACTAAGCCTTTGCCGTGCAGGCCGTGGGCGGTGAAGTTGATGATGGAGACTTGCTGGCCGGGATGGCAGGGGAAAGAGCGTGTATCGCGACAGGGGATGAACACGCCGTAGTCTGTGTAGGTGCGCACGTCTGCTTCCGCGCGCATGTAGTCGATGAGCAGGCTGAGGTTTCCCAGAGTGTGGTCTTCACGCTTGCCCGTAGCACCCACTATGGCGATGCGGCGTTTGCCTTGTGCCAGCAGGAAGTTGACGGCTTTGGTCTGGTCGTTGGTCTCTTGGTCGCTGAGGCGGTGCAAGATAGTTGCGTACTTCTCCCGGTTCTCTTCGCTCAAAGAATCTCCGTCGCCGATGATGATATCGGGCACATGTCCCCGGCGAATATACTCGTCGGCTCCACCATCACAACAAACCACGTACGGCGCTTCCGCCAATACCTTCAAGGGTAGGGGATTCGTAGGATAGTCCCCGTTTGCCAAAACCACTGCTTCTACTTCTTCCATTACAAACAAATCACTAATCACTAATCGTTAATCACTAATTTTCATCATCTTCTTCCATTTAAAGTAGCCAAAGATAGCGATTATTGTGTATAGGCCGTATAAAGCGGCGGTAAAATCGAGCCCTTTGTAGATATATAGTCCGGTGCTGACGGCATCTACGGCTATCCACGCCCACCATTGTTCCACATATTTGCGTGCCAGCATCCACATGCCGATGATGCTTAGTGCCGTGGTGAAGGAATCCAGCCAAGGCACATTGCTGTCTGTGAATTCAATTAATATCCAGGCAATGCCAAGCAACGCGATGATAAACACCGCGGTAAGAGGCAACAGATGGCGTACCGGCATAGGGGTGATAGGTAGTTCTTCTTCTCCTCCCTGTATCGACTTCTTCTGCCGTAGCACCTTCCGCCTTAGGAAACTACCGTATTTCCACATCATCCAGCCATAGATGGCGGCACCCAGATAGTAGATGTTAATACCGAAATCGGCGTACAACCCTGCATCGTAATAGACAAAAATATATATGGCAGGCATGATGATGCCTGCTATCCAAAGATAGATGCTTGCCCGGTACTCCAGCCAGAGGTAGAGTAGTCCGACAAGTGTACCCATGATTTCGAGTGTATGCTCCATATAATAATCGTATAATATTCAAAACTATTCTCCTTCCCCTTTAGGGGAAAGAGGGGTTAGAAACTTAGCGTAATGTGCGCCAACGCATTGATTCCCGCATTGGGATAATAGGCGGCATAGTTCGAAGTATAAAGCAATTTGCTGTCAGCAGTTTTAGTTTGGCTCTTACCTTCGTAAATGGCGGAGCCGGACGCATACCCGTTGCTTTCGTAAGTCTCATTGAAGAGGTTATAAACAGTTACACCTACATTGACGGATTTGATACCGCGCAACTTGAAAGTATAACCTACATTCAGGTTGGTTACACAATAAGCATCCAAGGTACAATCTTCCTGATGCGCATTGTTGAGATATTGCTTGCTGACATATTGGGTCTGCAAAGAGGCATTTATGCCTTTGTAATCAAAAGAAATCAAACTGTTTGCCATGAAGTCCGGCGAGAAGGAAATAGGAGTAGTACCGATGTAGCGGGTAGTCTGTGCTATACTTCCGTTTTCGTTGTACAGCTCGTCCCATTCTTCGTTGTAATCGCTCAGATATTCCGTGTAGTCCTTGATGCGGTTGCGGCTGAGGGTTGCATTCACATCCCAACGCAGCCAACGGGCGATTTGTGCGCCTGCCATCAGTTCTACACCCATGCGATAGCTGGACTTGACGTTTTCGGCTACGGGTTCGCCGATTTCATTCATTTGCCCGTTTAGCACCAATTGATTCTTGTAGTCCATATAATAGAAGTTGGCACCCGCGCTGAACCAATCCTTCTGAAAAGTATATCCCAGCTCATAGTCAAAGAGGCGTTCGGCCTTGGGACGTGCGGCAAACAGATTGTCGGTATAGTTGTTGCGGGTAGGCTCTTTGTTGGCTACGCTGAAAGAAGCATATACCTTATTATATGGGTTGATGTTCCAAAAGGCACCCGCTTTGGGATTAAAGAAGTTGAAATCTTCGTCGATAGCGAGTGGTTGCAGATGTCCGGGGGTGGCGGTCCAGTCCCATTTGTCGTTGTTACCGTTTATTTTGTAACGGGTATAGCGGTATTGCAGGTCGGCATAGAGGTTGACACCGCTACCTATCGCCCAATTGGCTTTGGCGTAGATGTTGCCGTCCGTTTTGCGGGCGATGTTACGGTAGTATTCATGGTCGGGATCCAGGTTGCCGAGGTAATTCTGCACCCACATAACCTTGCCGTTATGGGTATTCTTGTAATAGTTCAAACCGCCGCCGAGGGAGGCGTTGATGCAATCGTTGTGGTAGTTTACTGAAAATATACCGCCGCCGAAACCACTGTTCACTAACTTGCGGCGTACAAGATTCGCTTTCTTAATTGTTTCTCCGTTTGCTTCGAAAGGCGTCAAGCCGTATTCTATCAGGCTGCGGGCGTTCTTGTATTCTTCGTAATAACCGTCACCGTCCGTGTAGTGCAGCGCCACGTTCAGATTCCATGCGGAAGAAAGAACCTGGTTCAGCAACAGTTGATAATGCGTTTGGCGGTAATAGTCTATTTGGTTGTCGTAGAAGCCGATTACGTTTTCGTTATTATCTTCTATTTCTCCGTTCGGATTATATTTGCGGTGCTCCTTCAAAGCCTTCTTGGTCAGTCCGTCCCAAGCATGATAGGTCTCTTCCTTTCCACCGAAGGTAATGAATTTGATGGTGGTATTGTCGTTGTAATATCCTCCTTGTACGAAGTAAGACTTTAAGTCGGCGCTGGCACGGTCTCTGTATCCGTCGCTCTGTACGTTGGAGAGGCGGGCGTCGAATCCCCAATGGTTGTTGATGATGCCTGTTCCTACTTTTACCGTTTCTTTGTGTGTATTGAACGAACCGTAGGAACCTGAGAATTCGGCATACGGTTGAGGCGATATTCCTTGCGTCTGCATATTGATGCTGGCTCCGAAAGCTCCCGCACCGTTCGTCGAAGTTCCCGCACCTCGTTGAATCTGCATGTCTTGCAGCGACGATGCAAAGTCGGGAGTATTCACCCAATAGATGGAATGACTTTCGGCATCGTTCATCGGAATGCCGTTGGTGGTGACGTTGATGCGGGTGGCGTCCGTACCGCGTACACGAATGCTGGTATATCCGATACCTGTTCCCGCATCGCTTGTAGTCAAAACAGAGGGGGTGAATGTCAGCAGATACGGAATGTCTTGCCCGAAGTTCTGCTTCTTTAATTGTTCTTTACTTACGTTGGTGAAAGCCACTGGTGTGGTGCTCGTGGCACGCGTAGAAATAACCTCTACTTCATTCAGGTTGATAA
>JAEXAJ010000168.1 GCA_023458215.1 Bacteroidota bacterium | reverse complement strand
GTTGATGGCGGAGGTGATTAAGGTGGTAGGTACCCAAGTCTACGTTCAGGTGTTTGAAAGCACGCGCGGACTAAGAGTGGGAGCCGAAGCCGAGTTTACCGGACACATGCTCGAAGTGACTTTGGGTCCCGGTATGCTTTCCAAAAACTACGATGGTTTGCAAAATGACCTCGACAAAATGGATGGCGTTTTTCTGAAACGCGGACAATATACTTATCCGCTGGATAAAGGCAGCAAGTGGCATTTCATGCCATTGGCTAAAGCCGGTGACCAAGTGGAAGCTGCCGCTTGGTTGGGGCAGGTAGACGAGAACTTCCAGCCGTTGAAAATTATGGTACCTTTCGAACTGAAAGGTGTTTATACGGTGAAATCCATCGTACCGGAAGGTGAATATAGCATTGAAGATACCGTTGCCGTGTTGACTGACGTTGAAGGTAACGACATCAACGTAAACATGATTCAGAAGTGGCCGGTAAAACGCGCCATGACAAATTATAAGGAAAAACCACGTCCTTTCAAACTGTTGGAAACCGGTGTACGTGTAATTGATACCGTTAATCCTATTGTAGAAGGTGGCACAGGCTTTATTCCCGGTCCGTTCGGTACCGGTAAAACGGTGCTTCAGCATGCCATCTCCAAACAGGCGGAAGCGGATATCGTAATTATCGCCGCTTGCGGTGAGCGTGCCAACGAGGTAGTGGAAATCTTTACGGAATTCCCGGAACTGGTTGACCCCCATACGGGAAGGAAGTTGATGGAACGTACCATTATTATCGCCAATACTTCGAATATGCCCGTAGCTGCCCGTGAGGCATCTGTTTACACGGCCATGACTATTGCCGAATACTACCGAAGCATGGGGCTGAAAGTATTGTTGATGGCGGACTCTACTTCACGTTGGGCACAGGCATTGCGTGAAATGTCCAACCGTATGGAAGAGTTGCCCGGTCCTGACGCATTCCCGATGGACTTGTCTTCTATCATCTCCAACTTCTACGGACGTGCCGGATACGTGAAATTGAATAACGGTGAATCGGGCTCTATTACCTTTATCGGTACGGTATCTCCCGCAGGTGGTAACTTGAAGGAACCGGTTACTGAAAACACCAAGAAGGTAGCTCGCTGCTTCTACGCCCTCGAACAAGACCGTGCGGATAAGAAACGTTATCCTGCCGTTAATCCTATTGATTCTTATTCAAAATATATTGAATATCCTGAATTTGAGGAATACATCGCCAAGCATATCAACGGTGAATGGATTGGCAAGGTGAATGAAATCAAGACCCGCCTGCAACGTGGTAAGGAAATTGCCGAACAGATCAACATCTTGGGTGACGACGGTGTGCCTGTAGAGTATCACGTTACTTTCTGGAAATCTGAGTTGATTGACTTCGTTATCCTGCAACAAGATGCCTTTGACGAGATTGATGCCGTAACTCCGATGGAACGTCAGGAAGCTATCCTGAATATGGTAATCGATATTTGTCACACGGAATTTGATTTCGATAACTTCAACGAGGTAATGGATTACTTCAAGAAGATGATTAACATCTGCAAGCAGATGAACTACTCTAAATTCAAATCGGAGGAGTATGACAAGTTCCGCAAACAGTTGCAGGAATTGATTGAAGAACGTAAAGCATAATAATAAGATGGCAACAAAAGCATTTCAAAAGATATATACTAAGATTACTCAGATTACGAAAGCCACGTGTTCGCTGAAGGCAACCGGGGTAGGGTATGATGAGTTGGCAACCGTAAACGGCAAACTCGCCCAGGTGGTGAAGATTGCCGGTGACGATGTGACTTTGCAGGTGTTCGAGGGTACGGAAGGTATTCCGACCAATGCAGAGGTAGTGTTTTTGGGTAAGGCTCCTACTATCAAAGTAAGTGAGCAGCTTGCCGGACGCTTTTTCAACGCTTTCGGCGATCCTATCGACGGGGGACCGGAGATTGAAGGTCAGGAAGTGGAAATTGGTGGTCCGTCCGTGAATCCGGTACGTCGTAAGCAACCTTCTGAACTGATTGCAACGGGTATCGCAGGTATCGACTTGAATAATACATTGGTATCCGGGCAAAAGATCCCCTTCTTTGCCGACCCCGACCAACCTTTCAATCAGGTAATGGCGAATGTGGCGCTGCGTGCCGAGACTGACAAGATTATCCTCGGTGGTATGGGTATGACGAATGACGACTACCTGTACTTCAAGAATGTATTCTCCAATGCCGGTGCGCTTGACCGTATCGTCAGCTTTATGAATACGACCGAAAATCCTCCGGTAGAACGTTTGTTGATTCCGGATATGGCGCTGACCGCTGCCGAATATTTCGCTGTGAACAACAATGAAAAGGTACTGGTGTTGCTTACCGATATGACCTCATACGCCGATGCATTGGCCATTGTGTCCAACCGTATGGACCAGATTCCATCGAAGGACTCTATGCCGGGTTCTCTTTATTCGGATTTGGCAAAGATCTACGAGAAGGCGGTGCAGTTCCCAAGCGGTGGCTCTATCACGATTATTGCCGTGACTACATTGTCGGGTGGCGATATCACGCATGCTGTGCCTGATAATACGGGTTACATTACGGAAGGCCAGTTATTCCTCCGTCGCGACAGCGATATCGGTAAGGTTATTGTTGACCCGTTCCGTTCATTGTCTCGTTTGAAACAACTTGTTACGGGTAAGAAAACGCGTAAAGACCATCCGCAGGTAATGAATGCCGCCGTGCGTCTGTATGCCGATGCTGCTAATGCGAAGACCAAACTTGAAAACGGTTTCGACCTGACGAACTATGACGAACGTACCCTTGCCTTTGCCAAGGATTACTCCAACCAATTGCTGGCTATCGACGTCAACCTCGATACAACAGAAATGCTCGATGTAGCATGGAGCTTGTTCGGCAAATATTTCCGTCCGGAAGAAGTCAATATCAAGAAAGAGTTAGTAGACGAATTCTGGCCGAAAGCAAATAACTAATAACTTATCACTAATAACTAAAAGAAGTGGCTATTAAGTTTCAATATAACAAGACCTCCCTCCAGCAGTTGGAAAAGCAACTGAAGGTGCGCGTGCGTACACTCCCTATTATAAAGAATAAGGAGAGTGCCCTGCGTATGGAAGTAAAGCGCTGCAAGGCCGATGCTGCCGCGCTGGATGCGAGGTTGGAAAAGGAAATCCAAGCTTATGAAGCCATGTTCGCCCTTTGGAATGAGTTTGACGCCTCATTGATAAAGGTCAGCGATGTTCATCTTGGTGTGAAGAAGATTGCCGGTGTGCGGGTGCCGCTGCTCGAAAACGTAGATTTCGAGATACGCCCTTACAGCTTGTTCAATGCCCCCAAATGGTATGCAGACGGGTTGCATTTGCTCAAGACCTTGGCACAAACGGCTATCGAACGGGAATTTACCGTTGCCAAACTGAACCTGCTGGAACATGCGCGCAAGAAGACCACCCAAAAGGTGAATCTTTTTGAGAAAGTACAGATTCCGGGCTATCAGGACGCTCTGCGCAAAATCAAACGGTTTATGGAAGACGAGGAGAACCTCTCCAAGTCGTCGCAGAAGATCATGAAGTCCCATCAAGAGAAAAGGAAGGAGGCAGAGTCATGATTACAAAAATGAAGAAGCTCACGTTCCTTGTGTATCATAAGGAGTACGAAGCATTCCTGAACGGTGTGCGTGAGCTCGGTGTAGTGCATGTTGCCGAAAAGCAACAAGGAGTAGCCGACAATACGGAGCTGCAAGAGAATATTCGCCTTTCTAACCGCCTGCAAGCGACAGAGAAGATGTTGTTGGCCCTGAAACCGGCTAAGCCGGCAGTAGCTGAAACACCCGGCTCGGCTGATCGTGGACGGGAAGTACTGGAAGAGGTGGAGATCTTACAATCCGAGAAGAATAAACTGCAAACGCAATTGCAAGCCTATCTGAAAGAAAAGGCCGCCTTGGAACCGTGGGGGAACTTTGAAATGGAAGGTTTGGAACGCTTGCGTGAAGCCGGATTATCGGTAGGCTTTTATAGTTGTTCCGAAGGTAACTACGATTCTACTTGGGAAGATACTTATAATGCGATGGTTATAAATCGTATATCTTCTCGTGTTTATTTCGTTACTATAACTAAGGAAGGTCAAGAAATTGACTTGGATGTAGAGCAAGCCAAGCTGCCCCCGTACTCGTTGAACCGTTTACAGACGTTGTGTGATGAGACTGTACAGGCATTGGCTGATAATGAAGAAAAGTTGAAGGTACTTGCTGAGAAAGAACTTCCTTCACTGCGTGCCGCTTTGAAAGAGGTGAACGGAGAAATGGAGTTCTCGAAGGTCATGCTGAATACGGAGTCTACGGTGGGAGAGAAATTGATGTTGTTACAAGGTTGGGCCCCTGCTTCCCGAATCCCCGATATTTCGGCATGGCTGGATGCGCAACACGTGTATTATGAAGTTACCTCACCCGAACCTGGTGATAATGTGCCTATTCAGTTGAACAACAAAGGCTTCTTTGCTTGGTTTGAGCCGATATGTAAGCTCTATATGCTGCCTAAGTACAATGAATTGGATTTGACCCCGTTCTTTGCACCTTTCTTTATGATATTCTTCGGTTTATGCTTGGGCGACTCCGGATACGGGCTGTTCCTGTTCCTTGGAGCGACACTTTACCGTATATTCGCAAAGAATATCAGTGCAACGATGAAACCGATACTTTCGTTGGTACAGATATTGGCGGCATCCACTTTCTTCTGTGGAATGTTGACAGGTACCTTCTTTGGTTTCAGTCTTTACGATCTCAATGTACCCTTATTCCAAGAGATGAAAAAGCACTTGTTCCTGGATAATAACGACTTGTTCCAGTTATCCTTGATACTGGGCGCGGTTCAGATTCTCTTTGGTATGGTGTTGAAAGCTGTGAATCAAGCGATACAGTTCGGCTTTAAGTATGCAATAGCTACTATCGGCTGGATTGTTCTGCTTATTTCGTGCGGTGTAGGTGCGTTGTTGCCGGAGATTATGCCTTTGGGAGGCACTGTACATCTGTGTATCCTCGGTGTAGCGGCAGCTATGATATTCCTATTCAATAGTCCGGGTAAGAATGTGTTCCTTAATATCGGTTTGGGATTTTGGGATTCTTACAACATGGCTACAGGTTTGCTAGGTGATGTTTTGTCATACGTTCGTCTGTTTGCCCTCGGACTTTCGGGAGGTATTCTTGCCGGAGTATTCAACAGTCTGGCAGTAGGCATGAGCCCCGATAATGTGATTGCCGGACCTATTGTAATGGTATTGATCTTCGTTATCGGACACTCCATCAACATCTTTATGAATGTGCTTGGTGCAATGGTTCACCCCATGCGTCTGACCTTTGTAGAATTCTTCAAGAACTCCGGTTACGAAGGAGGAGGAAAAGAATATAAACCATTTAAGAAATAAAAGAAATAATAAAGTATAAACAATAAAAACGAATTAAGATTATGGAAATGAATTTATTGATTGCCTACATTGGCATTGCGATTATGGTTGGTTTGTCAGGTATCGGTAGTGCCTACGGAGTAACAATTGCAGGTAACGCAGCAATCGGCGCATTGAAGAAGAATGATAGTGCTTTTGGTAACTTCTTGGTGTTGACTGCTCTTCCGGGTACACAAGGTTTGTATGGATTTGCCGGTTATTTTATGTTCCAGACTATTTTTGGTATTCTTACTCCTGAAATGACAGCTATTCAGGCAGCTGCTATCTTGGGTGCAGGTATTGCTCTCGGTTTGGTAGCGTTGTTCTCTGCTATTCGCCAGGGACAGGTTTGTGCAAACGGTATTGCCGCTATCGGTCAGGGACACGATGTATTCAGCAACACGCTGATTCTCGCTGTATTCCCCGAACTTTACGCTATTGTGGCATTGGCCGCTACCTTCTTGATTGGTAGTGCACTGGTAGCATAAAACAAGATAAATAGATTTTATGAAAGCTCTGTAACGTCCTTTAATAGGAGGTTTCAGGGCTTTCTTGCTTCTATATCGAAGCGTTTTTCTGCTTATTAAATATTTTATGCAAACGATTGTTTATGCATATTTAATCAGATTTTTCGATTAATAGGCTATTTTTCAAAGAATAATGCGTACTTTTGCACCCATTATTAAGATAAAGAGATTATAACATAGTATGGTAAATGAGCTACTTACCCCCGATTACATTTTCGAAGCTAGCTGGGAAGTATGTAATAAAGTAGGCGGTATCTATACAGTTTTGTCAACGAG
>JAEXAJ010000167.1 GCA_023458215.1 Bacteroidota bacterium | reverse complement strand
GGTTTTTCTGCATAAATTTCTGTTTTGTAGTGACTCACGCCACCTAATTCGCCCGCAAAAGTAGAAAAAAAAGATTCTTTCTACCTTATAATATAAGGAGAATTTAGCAAAAATGACCTTTTTTGTTTAAATTAGTTCTGTTTCGCTGCTCTTGTTTGGTTAAAATTGGAAGCTTACTCCACCAAGAAAATTAAGACCTTCGGCGGGATATCCCCAATAGTATTGATAGTCTTTATTCAACAAGTTGTTTACGCGGGCATAGATCGATATTCCCTTGAAAAGTTCGTAACTACCACCCAGGTAGAGGTTGCTGACCGGGTCTGCTTTCTCTCCTCCCTGCACCTTTTCGCGCGAAATATTCTGATAACCCAGATTGACGAGTACAGTGGGAATGGGGCGGAGGTCGATGCGGAAGTTTGCTTCGAAAGCGGGCTTGAAAGCTAATAACCGGTCGCTTTCTTCGTTGGATATTTTCCAGTCGCGATAAACGCCGGCGGCAGTGAAAGATACAATGTCTTTATACGAGTATCTGACTTCGGCTCCGGCATAGATGTTTTGCGTATTGGCGGTACCTAGCAGTAATGCGTGAGGGTAGCTGTTGGCAATACTCGATTCGGCGGCTTGGGCCTGAAGCAAGTCATTCTTCAGGTCTTGATAACCGCCATAAATGTTGAACCATAATCCGGCAACGGGGCTTGCTTTGAAGCCAAGAGCGGCGTTCAGTTGTTCGTAAGTAGCATCTAGTTGTCCGGCTGTTTGTCCGTAAGGGCTGATAATTTCCATGCGACGGAAGTCGTTTTGGGTCTTTCCGCCTTTGGCTTGGGCATACAGGGTATAACTTTCTGAGAAGGTGTATGCTGCCGTTACATCGGGCGAGACACGGAACTGTTTGCCGAATCCGAATGCTAAGTCTACATGGGCGCCAAGACGAATTTTCCAGTCGTCATTCTCATACAGGTAGTATGGGTTCAGATTCAGGGCTGTATAGTCCTTGAATTGGTTATTCTTGTAGAATACGTTATCCATGGCGAGTGCCACCCCAATGAATTGCTCGTCGGAGATGGAACCGGTTGCTTCTGCTTTGGTGCGTACCATACCTTCTTGCGTATTACTGAACTCCAACTCGTGCTGGCGTTCATAAAGCAAAAGATTGGTTTCGGCACGGAACTGCAAGGGCAGGTCGTCGCTCGTTGAGTGTACGCCGAAGTGGATATCACCGGAAGTGAACTTCTGCTTGTTGTTTACTGAACCAGGCAGGAAGTTGAAGTTGCTCAGGCCGAAGTTGCCGGCTACGTTCAGGTTTACTTTCTTGAAAGCATGTAGGTAGTCCATGCCGGCATGGGTATGATAGTAGTAGGAATTCCAATTCTCTTGACTGCCCGGCATATCCAGTTTGCCATCCATGCCATTCATGGCAAAGGTCAGGTTGAGGCGGTCGCTGTTGGGCAAGGTAAACAGATAGTTGGCGCGGGCATCGAGGTTGCCATAGTTGCCATATCCCAGGCGGGCATATCCGGGTGATGCTTTGCGCTGTGTCTCCTTGCCCGTATAGGCTTGCATGACGGTGGCGGGAATGTTCGCGGCAGGCATAAGCGTGGCGTCATATTCCACTTCTTTTTTGCTTACGGTAGGAGGTTCTACTTTGGGTAGCACGTTTACTTTGGAGGCATCCATGATGTCCGGGTTGTATTCTTGTTCTACGATAACCGTGCGGTTTACGGTAGAGTCTTTGGCTTGCTTCTGGGCTTGGGCTTGTAAAGGGAGGGCTATGAGGGCTATTGCTCCGAGGATATATTTTATCATACTTTTAATTTTTAACCCCCCGGACCCCCTGAAGGGGGAGGGGGATAGTTTTATAATGTAGTTAGCTGAGTATTCTCCGCCCCCTTTAGGGGGACGAGGGGTTATTTCAATTTCTCCAGTCTCTCGTTAATCATGCCAGCTATATTATCGTCTGCTTGGTAATTTTGTTGCAAACTTAATAGATACTGGCGGGCGTCGAGTTTCTTGTTCATGGCAACATATACGTCGGACAAGAGGATGAAACTTCGCGCCAGCCAATAGGCATGGGGAGTACTTTGGTCGATAAAGTTGAGTATCTCTTTTTCGGCAGCAGGGTATTCACGGGCATTGTACAGTTGTTGGGCTACCAGGAATTTGGCTTCGGCACCATAGAGGGTGCGGGTGTCTTTTGCCAAAAGCTTGAGGTCGTCCATGGCTTTCTTGTCTGCTTTTTGAGTCAGATAGGATTTGGCACGGTAGTACAAGGCTTCATTGCGCAATTCGGGGGACAACTTGGCCTCGGCAAGCAGATTGGTGGCGGCTTGGATAACGTCAGCGTCATCGCCCATCAATGCGGCGCAACGTAGCACACCGATCGCACCGAGCTGTCGGCGTTCGGCGGTAGAGGCTTTGGCTTGCAATTTCTTGTAATCGGCGATAGCCTGGTCGTATTGCTTGCGGTTAAACAGAATTTCGCCGTGCATCAGGAGAGCTTCTTCCGAATACGGATTGTCGGGGTATTCCAGCAATTTGCCGGCATGCAGCAGAACTGCTTCTTCGTCTTTCTGCTCCTTGCCGATAACGCAGAGGTAGTAGTGGGCATTCAGACTGAAAGCACCGTTCGGGAAACTTTGCAAATAACGGGCAAAGCTGTTTTTGGCAGGGGATGCGTCTCCCTTCATATAGATCTTCTCGGCGGCGATATAGGTCAGTGAATCCTGTTCGCTGGGCTCAAACCGGATTTCTCCGGGCATTTGCGAGGCGAGGGCGGCAAACTCATCCACACGGTTGGCGTCTACATAAATAGACTTGAGGTCGCGCATGGCAAGGCGAGATTCTTCGCTGCCCGGATATTGCTTCACTACGTATTTGTAGGCATCGATGGCACGGTCGTAATCGTCGTTCTGATAATAGAGCAGGCCGATTTCGGCGGCGGCTTTGCGGCTGACAGGGCTTTCGGGATATTTGTTCAGCAGTTCGCGGAAAGAGGCGATGGCCTGGCGGCTGTTATTGCTCTGTACGTAGGAACGGCCTTTTTCATAGAGTGCGTTTACGGCGTATGGCGAGTTAGGATATTTGCTTGCCAAACGGTCGAGTAGAGCGACTTTTCCCGAATAATCCTTTTGAAGTCCGGCTACCAGTGCCAGCTGATAGAAGGAATAATCTCCGGCGGGAGTTTCCAGGTTCTCTGCTTTGGTATAATTTTGCTTGGCTTCGTCAAAGCGGCGGACGTGCAGGGCGCAGTCACCGATACGGTTATAGGCGTCTGCCAATGCGGTCGGGTTTTCTCCTTTATCCAGTTGGACGAAGTTGCGGAAGCGGCTTTCTGCTGAGGCATATTCTTTCTGATGGAAAGCGATATATCCCAGGTTGTAATAAGCGAGGGCGAACATCTCGGTATTCCGTTGCCCGGTGAGCGAGAGGTATTCGTTGAAGTTGCGGGAGGCTTCCTGCATCCGGTTCAGGCGGTAGTAAGACTCACCGAGCCAGTAGAGGGCATCTGCTTTGGTTTGCAGGTTGTATTGTCCCAAAGCTACACTTTGATTGAAGTAGCCGATGGCTTGTTCAAATTGGGTGTTGGCAAAGGACTGAGTACCCAGTTGGAACAGGATCTTCTGTTTGGCTTCCAAAATGGCTTTGCTGGGGCGGGCAATCCGTTCGATGGATTTGAGGGCGGCATCGTAGCTGCGGGTATTCATGTACACTTCCACCAGGTAATTGCTCACTTTATCAGCGTATGCAGAGTTGGGGAATTCGTTCAGGAACTTTTCGAATACGGTTACCGATTCGCCGAAGGCGGAATAGGAGGTTTCGTGGATGCACAAGGCATAGTTGTAGGCAGCTTGCTCTTTGATTTGCAGGTCGGCGTTGCCGGCGGATGCTTGTTCGAAAGCCATGCGTGCTTTGGTCTTGTCGCCCAGTTGCAGGTAGGCAAGCCCCATGTGGAGGTAGGCGTTTTGGGAAAGGGCATCGTTCTGAACGGTTACTTCGCCCAGTACCGCAGGTACTTTGGAATATACGCCGCATTGGTAGCAGGACATTCCTAGCATGTAAAGGGCGTCCCGTCTGTGAGCCGGCTCAGGATTGCTTTTAAGATATTCCTCGAAGGAGCCCATAGCTTCGTGATATTTTCCGAAGTGGTACTCGGCTGTTCCGAGCACACGGTACATTTCCGCGGTATAGGTCTGCCCCGGATAGGCTGACAGATAGTTTTGGGCAACGATCTCTGCCTTGTCATAGTTCTTTTTAATGAGATAGATTTCTGCGATGTAATAAGGAACCAGTGCTTTGTATTTGGCATTGTCCTGTAAAGGCAGGAAACCGCTGAGGGCTTCGTCGTACCGTTGCTGTGTATAGCGGATGTAGGAGATGTAATAGCTGCAATCCGCCGAATATTTCTTGCTGGTGCTACGCAAAGTTTCGAACCATACGGCTGCTTCCTGCACATTGCCTGTTTTCAGGTAGCAGGTAGCCAGGCGGTAAGTCATGTCGTCTCGTTCTTCGGAACCTAATAGTTCGAGGCGGGCAGAGTTGAACATAGCTAGTGCATCGTCATACTTGCCTTCGAAGAAGTAGGTGGAGGCAATGAGTGCATAGATACGGTTGGCGTGGGGGGTGTCGGGATAATCTTCCAAAAAGGCTCTTAGTAATTCTACGCTCTTGGGGTCTCTTAACTCGTAAGCGGCACAAACCAGCATATATTCCGCCTCTTGCCGTTCGCCGGTAGCAGGCAACGGCTTGCCATCGGCATTTATCTGGCGTACGTAGGCTTGAAGGGGGGAAATGGCGGCAGCGTATGCTTTCTGTTGGAACAAGGTTTGACCTTCCTGATAGAGTCTTTGTGGGGAAGTGCTTTTCTCACTCGTTTGCGCATGGGCAAGTAAAGGTGCACAGCAAAGTGCCGTACAAAGTATTCGGGAGATTTTATGTTTCATCTTCTTTTTGAAATAGGTATTTTACAAAAATACGGGTTTAACCCCGAATTTGTTACACTTATTTGGCTTTTTTAGGGATTTTGGGTCGATAAACAATAGAATTTAGTGAATAATTCGAATCAGGAGTTGAAGTTAGTCCATAATGCTTTTAGAAATGAATCAAACACCCCCCGGCCCCCCTAAAGGGGGAGGGGGATAGTCTCATACCTAATATACTTATATTTAAGATAATGATATTCAGAGTATCCCCCTTCCCCTTTAGGGGACCGAGGGGTAAAACCGCTCAATAATGAGGTAATCCTACTGATTTACAATCTCCCGTGCAGATAAATCGCCTCATTTGTCAGACACCGGACTTTGTCGTGTTGGACACTGGACTTTGTCATGCTGAACACTGGTGTTTATCCTGTCAGACTCCAGTGTCTATCCTCTTGGACACCAGTGTCTGACAAACGGGTTTTCGGCCTATAGTCGGTTCTCTAAAAACTTCTCCAGTCCTTTGCGTATGGAATGTAACCCGAACTCTTCCGTATGAATATCTTTCAAGGGAAGGAAGAATAGGTCTGCGGCGTCATCCATTGCTTTGAAACGGGAGGTGTCTGATACCTTGCAACTGAAGAACATATCGAGTGTGTGTACCGGAAAACCGGAATAAACGTAAATGTTAGGCAAGGAGAATAAATACTCGGCTTTTACGACCTCCATACCCGTTTCTTCTTTTACCTCACGGGCTACTCCTTCTTCGCCTGTTTCTGCCATATCAATAAAACCACCGGGCAGGTCTAGTGTGCCTTTGGCGGGCTCTTTGGCGCGACGGCATACCAAAAGCTCGTTCCGCTCGTTCAAGATGAGGGCTACTGTGGCGGAAGAGGAGTTGAAATAGTAAACAAAACCGCAATCGGTGCAATGTTTGGACTTGTCATTATGAATTCCGAAATTGGCGGAGCCGCACTTCGGACAATACCGGAATTGAGAGAGAGGATGTTCCATAATTGAAAGATTTAGTCTTTGTTAGGTGCAAAGATATGAAAAAACTTCCCCGAAATATTTATCTTTGAGCCCTTATTTCTAATGAACGGATAAATATGATAAAAACTGCTTTTATTGGTGTCGGTTATCGTGGTAAACAGTTGTTGCGGCTACTACAAAGTATTCCCTGCTTCAAGATCGTGGCAGTGGCCGATCCGGGGATTGAAGGGATTGATATCCCGGATGTTTCTTGTTACAACCGCGACGGAAACGATTATCTGAACATGCTCGAAGAGCAGAAACCGGACTTGGTATTTGTAGCTTCTCCTTGGCAGTGCCACGTGCGGCATGCCCTTCACTGTGTAGAGCGTGGATGTCAGGTTGCTTTAGAGATAAAAGGCGGACTTTATATCGAAGAGTATCAACCTTTGATAGAGTTAGCCGAACAGAACGGATGTCGTATATATCCGTTAGAAAACACACTCTTCATGCGCGAAAATCTCTCCGTCCTTACCATGGTAGAGGCGGGTCTGCTGGGCGAAATAGTGTATATGCGGGGTGGCTATCGACACGATTTGCGTCATTTGCTACTGGATGACGCGGGGAATATTGGCAATCGTGAGAAGACCGAGAGTATCTGGCGAAGCCGGTTCTATCAGGAAGAGAACGGCGATCTGTATCCCACGCATGGCCTGGCGCCGCTCTGCATGATTGCGGGCATCAACCGGAAGGACAAGATAATGTATTTAACTTCGTTTGCTTCGAAGCCGGCAGGCATGTTGCAACGCATAAAGGATTTGAAGGGCAACACCAACGTGAAGATCAAGACGGGGGATGTAGTCGTCACCCAGTTGGAAACCGCAAACGGGATACTTATCTCACTGACCCATGATACAACTCTGCCCCGTCCCCGCAGTTTGGATTTTGAAGTTCAGGGAACTAAAGGCATTTGGCAGGGAGACCGTCGGCAGATATACCTCGAAGGCATCAGTCCCAATGAAGCCTGGGAGTCGGACGAGGCTTATGTAGAACGTTATGAGCACCGCTACTGGCAACTATGGGGAGAAGACGCTTTGCGAATAGATACCCACCATCAAGGCATGGACTACATTATGCTGAAAGCGGTAGAAGCCGATTTGAAAGACGAGATGTCTTATCCTGCAACGATACAAGATCTGGCTCTGTGGACTTCGGTTACCCCTTTATCCAAAACATCTATAAAAGAACGGCGTACTGTATGCTGTGAAGTTTGATTATTCACTAAGTTAACACTATATTTATGAAAACCTTGAATCGCTTTTTTCTTGTTTTAACCATCTTGCTGGCATGTCCCTTGTTGATGATGGCTGCTCTTAATCCCAAACCGTTTGTAATCCCTGAACTAAAAGAGTGGAAGGGTGCCGAAGGAACCTTTGTCCCCGGCACAACGAGTAAGATTGTTTGTCCGAAAGGCAATAGCGAACTGCTACGCATTGCCCGTCAGGTAGCCGATGATTGCCAAATGATGTTTGGTTATAAGCCCGAAGTGGTGGAAGGCAAAGGAAGTGCCGGAGATTTTATTCTCTCCATCCGTGCCGACAAGAAACTCGGCAAAGAAGGATATACCATTCAGGTGACCGACCGCGTCCTGCTCTCAGCACCCGAACCTATCGGCGTATATTGGGGGACCCGCACCTTGCTGCAAATAGCCGAGCAAACAGAAAACCACAGCATCCCCAAAGGCGTGATACGTGATATGCCCGATTATGACCTGCGTGGATTCATGATAGACTGCGGTCGCAAGTTCATCCCTCTTGCTTTCTTGCAAGATTATGTCAAGATCATGGCCTATTATAAGATGAATACGTTGCAGATACACCTCAACGACAACGGCTTCAAACAATACTTCGAACATGACTGGAACAAAACGTATGCGGCTTTTCGCCTCGAATGCGATACCTATCCCGGCCTGACTGCCCGCGACGGGTATTATACCAAGCGTGAATTTATCGATCTTCAGAAGCAAGCGGAGAATTGCTTCGTAGAAATCATACCTGAAATAGACGCCCCCGCCCACACATTGGCGTTCACCCACTACAAGCCCGAGATAGGTAGCAAAGAGTATGGAATGGATCATCTCGACCTCTTCAATCCCGAAACTTACACTTTCATGGACGGTCTGTTCAAAGAATACTTGGAAGGCTCTGAGCCCGTGTTTCGTGGAAAACGTGTCCACATCGGTACAGACGAATATTCTAATAAAAAACAGGATGTGGTGGAAAAGTTCCGTGAATTTACCGACCATTATATCCGCTATGTAGAGGGTTTCGGCAAGCAAGCCTGTGTATGGGGAGCACTCACTCACGCTAAGGGCGACACCCCTGTAAAATCGGAGAACGTAGTTATGAGTGCCTGGTATAATGGCTATGCCGATCCCGTGGAGATGATAAAGCAAGGCTATCGGTTGATAAGCATTCCCGACGGTTTGGTTTATCTTGTTCCTGCGGCGGGTTACTATTACGATTATCTGAATACAGAATATTTGTATAACAACTGGACTCCCGCTCACATCGCTAAAGCCGAATTTCCCGAGAAAGACCCGTCCATCTTGGGGGGGATGTTTGCTTTATGGAATGACCATGTGGGCAACGGAATCTCTATCGGAGATATACACCACCGTGTTTATCCTGCTTTGCAGACTTTGGCTGTGAAGATGTGGACAGGTAAGAATCCGTCTGTAGCGTATGCTGATTTCGATCAAAAGCGCAATCTACTTAGCGAAGCTCCCGGTGTAAATCGTATGGGGCGTATTTCTACTCCCTTTACTCAGCCTGCTGTGCAACCCGGTTCATGTCTGCCCCTCTGCCAGGCAGGTTACGGCTATCAAGTTACCTTCGATATCGACGGCGCCCCCGAAACTCCCGGAACCGAGTTATTTCGTTCAGCCGATGCAGTGTTCTATCTTTCCGATCCTATAAGCGGCATGCTTGGATTTGCCCGCGACGGCTATCTGAATACATTTAATTATCGCATTCTGCCCGGTCAGCATGCTAAGGTAGGTGTGAGCGGCGACAACCGTTCTACCCGTCTGTATATCGATGGAAAACTGATTGAAGAAATGAATACGCAGAAGCGCTTCTTTAATGGTGGTAAAGATTCGATGAACTATGTGCGCACGTTAGTGTTCCCGTTGCATAAAGCGGGAAACTTCAAGAGCAAGATAACAAACCTGAAGGTAGTCAATCAGTAAAGAGATTCTTCTTATCTTTGGAGGATTAAAATCAGTGTACGAATGAAGAATTTTGCAGCCATAGATTTTGAGACAGCCAATGAACAGCGCACCAGTGTATGCAGTGTCGGTATAGTAATTGTGAGGGATGGAGAGATTGTAGACCGTTATTACAGTCTGATCCGTCCCGAGCCTGAATATTATACCTATTGGAATACCCGTGTGCATGGTTTGGCTATGGAAGATACTGCGGAGGCGCCCCTTTTTCCTGATGTATGGCAGGAGGTAGCCCCGCTTATCGAGGGTTTGCCATTGGTAGCGCATAACAAAGCTTTCGATGAAAGTTGTCTGAAAGCTGTTTTCCGTACCTATAGTATGGATTATCCGGATTATGATTTCTATTGCACATTGCAGACTTCACGCCGCGTCATCAAAGGCTTGCCCAATTATCAACTGCATACGGTAGCCGCTTGTTGCGGCTATCAGTTGGAGCAACATCACCATGCACTGGCGGATGCTGAGGCTTGTGCGCAGATAGCGATGGCGGTGTTTGATGTTAGATAAAGAGAAACTTTTTAATTTGCCGATTTGTTTCTACCTTTGTATCTCTGAATGATTACTTAATAAACGATTTTATGAGCGTAAAAACAATGTCTATGTGTCTGGTATGTACCGGGGCATTATTAGCTAGTTGCGGCAGTGGCAGTGTGAAGAAGGAGGAAACGACTGAAAAGACGGAGAAAACCACAAGGGTCGGCAACGATAAGGACGATCACGGATGCATTGCCTCGGCCGGTTATACCTGGTGCGAGGTGCAAAAAGATTGCATCCGTCTGTGGGAAAAAGGTGTCCGTATGAATGCTGTGGGTGATGCCGGCAAAACTTTGTTCCTTGTATTCAGTCCTGATTCGACGCAAGTGGAGTTGTTCTTCTCGGAAGAAGATACGCCGAATGAGATATTGGACCGCCGAAATTTGCCGACGGGTGGATATGCCTGGAATGTAGAAGACGATGATACAAAGAATGTACGTTTGGAAAATGGTAAGTGGACGGTGAGCCAACGGGCTGAACTCATTTATCAGCAAGCAGAGGAAAAAGCGGGGGAATAGGATATGAATGATTTGAAATCTTTAACAGAGTCGGTTTGCCGTATAGCTCGTGAAGCAGGGCACTTCTTGAAGGAAGAACGTAAGATTTTTCGTCGTGAAGCAGTAGAAGTGAAACATGCGCACGATTATGTGTCTTACGTTGATAAAGAATCGGAAAAGCGGGTGATTGCTGCTTTAAGGGAACTTCTGCCTGAGGCCGGGTTTATTGCCGAAGAAGGTTCGGCGGTCTACAAGAACGAGTCTTATTGCTGGGTGGTAGATCCACTGGACGGTACTACCAATTACATCCATGATATTGCCCCTTATTGTGTAAGCATAGCCTTGCGCAGTAAACAAGAACTTCTTTTGGGGGTAGTTTACGAGCCCACCCGTGACGAGTGCTTTTATGCCTGGCAAGGCGGTGGGGCTTATGTGAATGGCGAACGAATACATGTTTCGCCCGTATCGTCCATTGAGGATGCCTTGGTGGTAACCGAACTTCCTTACAACACCCGCCAATATGCCCGTACCGGCGAACATCTGATACATCAGCTTTATGGTAAAGTGGTGGGCATCCGTATGAACGGCTCTGCAGCACTTGCCCTTTGCTATGTAGCTGCCGGACGATTTGACGCCTGGCTGGAAGCCTTCATCGGTAAGTGGGATTTTTCTGCGGCGGCGCTTATGGTGCTCGAAGCAGGGGGGAAAGTGACCGACTTCTATGGCAGCGACCACTTTTTAGAAGGACATCATATCATAGCCACTAACGGACCGCTGCATCCGGTCTTCTTGAATTTGGTAAAAGAAATGCCCCCTTTGGATATGTAGACGAAACTTGCCTAGCTGTTTGCAGATGAAAAATAATCATTATTATGGAAAACACACTCAAAACTTATCTCTTGTCATTTATTCATCTTTTCTTTCCACGCCAATGCGCTGTTTGCGGCACTCTTTTGCAAGAAGGTGAAGAAGGTATTTGTTTAAAATGCAACATGGATATGCCTCGCACGAATTATCATGTAGTTAAAGATAACCCGGTAGAACGGATGTTTTGGGGTAAGATGCCTTTAGAGCGAGCTACTTCCTACTTCTATTATAGTAAAGGGAGCGATTTCCGCCGCATATTACACCAACTGAAATATGGTGGGAGGAAAGACCTTGGAGGG
The DNA here is from genome assembly GCA_023458215.1 of Bacteroidota bacterium. The sequence continues at coordinate 542 of JAEXAJ010000167.1, read as the reverse complement.
CTGATGGGGCGTTTCATGGCTGCGGAACTGACTGCTTCGGACTTCTTTCAGGATATTGATATCATTGTGCCTGTTCCCTTGCATCCCCGTAAAAAGAGAATGCGAGGGTATAATCAAAGCGAATGCATAGCCCATGGCGTTGCCGCCGTAACAGGGATACCTATAGATATAACCTCGGTCATTCGTGTCAAACATACCGATACTCAAACCCGTAAATCTGTTTATGAGCGTTGGGAGAATGTAGATAGCATTTTCTGTCTTCGCCGCCCCGAACAATTCAACGGGAAACATATCCTTATTGTGGACGATGTATTGACCACCGGTGCCACCACTACGGCTTGTGCCGATGCCTTCAAAGAGGTGGAAGGTATACGTATCAGTGTATTGACGTTGGCGGTGGCAGAATAATGGAGATATAGAAAACAAAAAAGGTTCGCCGTAATGACGAACCTTTTTGCTCTTCCTCTTGGACTTGAACCAAGGACCCTCTGATTAACAGTCAGATGCTCTAACCGACTGAGCTAAGGAAGAATGTTGCATTT
>JAEXAJ010000166.1 GCA_023458215.1 Bacteroidota bacterium | reverse complement strand
GAGAAGCCTGGTATGTTGCGTTGTAACGATCAAACAATTTAAGTAATAAAACAATGGATTTAATTAAAATTGCAGAAGAAGCATTTGCTACCGGTAAACAACACCCGAGCTTCAAAGCAGGTGACACTGTTACTGTAGCATATCGTATCATCGAGGGTAACAAAGAACGTGTACAGTTGTACCGTGGTGTTGTTATCAAGATTGCCGGACATGGTGAAAAGAAACGTTTTACAGTTCGTAAAATGTCTGGTACTGTTGGTGTAGAACGTATTTTCCCTATTGAATCACCGGCTATCGATAGCATCGAAGTGAACAAAGTGGGTAAAGTTCGTCGCGCTAAATTGTACTACCTGCGTGCACTTACCGGTAAGAAAGCTAGAATTAAAGAAAAAAGAGTTAACGGTTAATCTGTTTGATTCTGATTTCGAAATAAAAAAGGGAAACTTCCGCGGAAGTTTCCCTTTTTTATTTCTTCAGCAATCTGCTTACTTAATTTCTCTCAATTCCCAGCCCAATGCACTGGCTCCCAATACAGCAGCGTCAGAGTCTTTCAATTCAGATGCCAACAATTTGGTTTTGCCTTTGAAGATAGTCAAGATGTTATCATCAATTGCTTTTTGGATAGGTTTGAAGATATAATCGCCTGATTTTGCCAAACCACCGAACAACACGATTGCCTCGGGGCTTGAGAAAGCGATGAAGTCAGCCAAAGCTTCGCCCAGAATAGTACCGGTAAATTCGAAGATATCTTGTGCCAGCTTGTCACCTTGAACGGCTGCATCATATACATCTTTAGAGGTTATGTTTTCAGCAGGAATAGAACGCAACAAACTAGGTTCAGTACGTGCAGCGAGGAATTCGCGTGCCGAACGTGCCACACCAGTAGCCGAGCAGTAAGTTTCCAAACATCCGTGGCGTCCACATCCACAGAGGCGACCGTTTTCACGACGAATGATTGTATGGCCCAGTTCACCGGCAAAACCGTCGTGACCATATACCATCTGACCGTTGATAACAATACCGCTACCTACGCCAGTACCCAGTGTAATCATGATAAAATCCTTCATACCACGGGCAGCTCCGTATGTCATTTCACCGATAGCAGCAGCATTTGCATCATTGGTCAATGCCGTAGGAATGCCTAAGCGTTCTTCAAACATGGCAGCCAAAGGAATTACTCCCTTCCAGGGAAGGTTCGGAGCAAATTCAATAGTACCGCTATAATAATTTCCATTAGGAGCACCAATACCGATACCTTTGATTTTATCTACACCACCGTTAGCTATAATCAATGGAAGAAGATTCTTGCACACTTCAGCTACATAATCATCAGCCTTTTCGTATGCTCCGGTTTTGATAGAACTGCTTGCTACAATAGTTCCGCGTGCGTCCACGATACCAAAGACAGTATTTGTACCGCCTATGTCAATGCCCACTACGTAGGGCTTTTCCATGTTTGAATTCATGATATTACGTTTGTTTAAAGGGTTAGTTAATAACATTCATGGTTACAAATTACACAAAGAAAAACGACACTGCAAAATCTTTTTTTAAAAAACTTTGCTTCATTTGCAACTTTTCGTAACATTGGTGCGTCTAATAAGGAAAAATAATAAGAGAATTGCAATAAACAGGGAGAAATCGTGATACAGCTAAAAGACATTAACAAGACCTACAACAACGGAGCGCCGCTACACGTGCTCAAAGGCATCAATCTAAATATCCAGAAGGGAGAGTTTGTTTCCATTATGGGTGCCTCCGGTTCGGGCAAGTCCACCTTACTTAACATTTTAGGTATATTGGATAATTATGATACCGGCGAGTATTATCTGAACGGTACACTCATCAAGAACCTGAGTGAAACGAAGGCAGCCGAATACCGTAACCGTATGATCGGTTTCATTTTCCAGTCCTTCAACTTGATTTCATTCAAGAATGCAGTGGAGAATGTAGCCCTTCCCCTATTCTATCAAGGAGTCAGCCGCCGCAAGCGCAATGCTTTGGCACTGGAATATCTTGACAAACTCGGACTGAAAGACTGGGCACACCACATGCCCAACGAAATGTCCGGTGGTCAGAAACAACGTGTAGCCATAGCCCGCGCGCTCATTACCCGGCCGCAGATCATACTCGCCGACGAGCCTACCGGTGCATTGGACAGCAAGACATCAGTAGAAGTCATGCAGATATTAAAAGACCTGCACGCCTCAGGTATGACAATCGTTGTGGTAACCCACGAAAGCGGCGTTGCCAATCAGACGGACAAGATTATCCACATCAAAGACGGTATCATCGAAAGCATTGAAGAAAACTTGAATCACGATGCCTCACCGTTCGGAGTAGATGGATTCATGAAATAAAGAATACAATATGATTGATCTTTTTCAAGAAATATACGCCACCATCAAGCGCAACAAGTTGCGTACATTCCTCACCGGATTTGCAGTGGCATGGGGCATCTTCATCCTCATTGTACTGCTGGGAGCGGGCAACGGACTGATGAATGCCCAAAACGAGCAGATGTCTTCCCTGGCAATGAACTCCATCAAAGTGGGTGCCGGCTGGACCAGCAAAGCTTATGACGGACTGAAACAAGGAAGAAGAATACAGCTTGACAACAAGGACCTGAAATTAAGTCAGAATATGACCAAGCATGTGGAAAACGCCGGAGGTATGTTAAGCCAAAGTAGTGTAAACATTAGCTACGGCAAAGAATATATTAACGAGACTCTGACAGGCGTCTATCCCAATTATCTGGACATTGAACGCCCCACCCTGCTAAACGGCCGATTCATCAACCAGTTGGATATCGAGCAACGCAGAAAAGTAGCCGTCATTAATGAACGGTCAGTAAAAACCCTCTTCAAGCATGGAGTAACCCCATTAGGGAAAATGCTGAATATGGGAGGTGTTATGTTTCAGGTTGTAGGTATCTACAAAGATAAAGGAAACGAAAGCGGACAGGTGGTATTCATCCCTTTCAGTACCCTGCAACTGGTATTCAACAAAGGAGACAAGCTGGGAAATATCCTCTTCGCCATCAAGGACTTGAGTACGAAAGAAGAGAACGAAGCCTTTGAAGCCGATTACCGTGCCGCTATTGGTGCCCACCAACGTTTCGACAAGACTGACGAAGGAGCCATCTGGATGTGGAACCGATTTACCCAAATGCTTCAGATGAACCAGGGTAGCAACTACATGCGCACAGCAATCTGGATCATCGGTCTCTTCACACTGCTGAGTGGTATTGTTGGCGTATCGAATATCATGCTAATTACTGTAAAAGAACGTACCCGGGAATTTGGAATACGCAAAGCCTTGGGAGCACGCCCCTTGTCCATACTGAAACTGGTGATCGTGGAAAGTGTAGTTATCACAGCCTTCTTTGGTTATGTAGGCATGCTGGCAGGTGTAGGAGTCACAGAGTATATGAATATAGTGGCGGGAAAGCAGGTAGTGGACATAGGTGTGGAGCAGGCTACCATGTTCCTGAACCCTACAGTAGACTTGGGAGTAGCCATCAAAGCCACAATGACCTTGATTATCGCAGGTACACTGGCCGGTTTTTTCCCTGCACTGAAAGCCGTAAGAACACGTCCGATAGAAGCCTTGCGAGCTGACTAAAAGCAGATATTAAAAACTACAGAATTAAAATTATGAAACTCGATTTAGATACATTCAATGAAATCCTGATTACCATCACGCGCAACAAGACGCGCAGCCTTCTGACGGCATTCGGTGTATTTTGGGGCATCTTCATGCTGGTTACACTGCTGGGCGGCGGCAATGGTTTCAAGGGATTAATGAGCAGTGCCTTCGACGGGTTTGCTCAGAACTCGGCATTCGTCTGGCCACAGAAGACCGGAGAAGCCTACAAAGGTTTCCGCAAAGGACGATGGTGGAATCTGGAGCAAAACGACATGGAACGTATACGCCAGATAGAGGGGATCAAAGTGGTAACGAGCGTACAAAGCCGTTGGGGGGTTACCGCTGTCTACCAAGAGAAAAAGAGTAACGCCATTGTAAAAGGGCTTTATCCTGATTATACACATATAGAAGAGCAGAGAGTGAAGTACGGACGCTTCATCAACGACATAGACGTGTTGGAGAACCGTAAAGTCTGTTTTTTGGGTAAGAAAGTGAGTGATGAGTTGTTTGGCAAGGATGTAAACTCTTGCGGAAAGCTTATCAAAGCGGACGGTATTTATTATCAGATAGTAGGCGTATCGGACGACAGTAATGCTAACATGCAAATCAACGGTCGTGCAGAAGAGAGCATCAGCATCCCTTTCAGTACCTTTGCCACCGCTTATAACACCGGTGCCGATATCG
>JAEXAJ010000165.1 GCA_023458215.1 Bacteroidota bacterium | reverse complement strand
GGTCAGCTACAACATCTGGCTGGACTACTATCGGGGCGACTGGCGCGAAGGACTTCGTCTGATGTTTCAGAAGCGCTACCTCTACGACGTCGAACCGGGCACGTTTGACGACTCACTGCTGCAACGCGAAGACCTCAAATGGTTCCGCTCCTGCTATGCCGTCAACCTGATGATGAACTGGGATACCCGCTTCTATGACTATACCGACGGCAAATTCCACGTGAAGGAGCATTTGCAACGGATGAAGAAGCTCATGGGCGGATATGACGTATATAGCATCTGGCCCACCTGGCCCGCACTGGGCATGGATCAGCGTAACCAGTGGGACATGTTCCGCGACCTGCCCGGCGGTTATGGCAAACTGAAAGAGATATCAAACCAGTGTCACGAAATGGGCACCAAGTTCTTTGTGTGCTACAATCCTTGGGATGAGAGCACCCGCTCCAGCGAAGGGCACTTCGATGGAATGACTACCATCACCAAGGCAGTGAATATTGATGGATTTGTACTCGATACCAAAGGCGGTTCGAGCAAGGAGTTGCAAGATGCTGCCGATGCCGCCCGCCCCGGTGTGATTATGTACAGCGAAGGCATGGCTGTTCCTGTAGACATGCAGGGCATTCCTTCGGGACGCGTACACAATGCACTTTACTACTGCCCGATGCTGAATCTGAACAAGCTCATTAAACCCGATTTCGCCATCTTCCGTGTGGCCGAGGAGGGCAAAGAGCCCATTCGTCGGGAGTTCAATGTATCTTTCTTCAATGGCTATGGCACTGAGATGAACAACTTCGGCCCCGGCAAGTTCGAGTTCTCCGACGATCAGATGCGCTATTGGGGCAAGCTGCTCCGCATTCAGCGCGAGAATGGTGAGGCATTCCTCAACTTCGACTACAAGCCACTGCTGCCTACGCTCACAGACAGTATCTACGTTAATCAATGGCCTACCGCCGATAAAACCCTCTATACCCTCTATAACCTTCGCCCCGAAGGATTCAAGGGACTCTTGTTTGAGGTAGCTCCCCACGAAGACATGCACTTTGTAGACCTCTTTGCGCACAACGAACTCACCCCGGCACAGCGTGACGGCAAATGGTACATTCCCGCACAGGTAGACGCTTTCAACTCCTTTGAGTTGGGCACCAATAACGAAAGCACCGTGAGTGCCATTGCCCAACTGCCTTGTCTGCTGAAAGTAGACTTGAAGAGCGATGAGCTTACCTTCTCGGCAACGAAAGGTAATAAGATACGTATCTGGGGTGGCATACCTTCTTACGAGAAAGAGCCGAAAGAGTATAGTACCGCACAGCAAACCATCCGTCTGCTCGAAGCCTTCCCCGGCTACGAGGGTAAGTTTATTGTTCAGCTCTTTGACGGAGCTACCTTGCTAGACGAGCGTGTTATTGACGTGCTGCCCGGCACACCACGTATGATTTCCTCCATTACCCGTACTACACCCACTGCGAAAGCTCCCAAAGGTATGGTCACCATCCCTGCCGGAAACTTCCGTTGTGATAACTACCGCATTGGCGACTCCTTCATTGCCTACCCCGAAGACATGACCCGCAAGGGCGAATCCGTACCCATGAAGAAGTTCTATATGGATAAGCATCCTGTGACCAACGCCCAATACAAAGCCTTCCTCGATGCCTCGGGCTATCAGCCGGCCGATAAGGAGAACTTTCTGAAACATTGGCAGAATGGAACCATTCCTGCCGGAATGGAGAGCCATCCGGTTATCTACGTCACCTTGGAAGATGCACAAGCCTATGCCACTTGGGCAGGTAAGCGTCTGCCCACCGAGATGGAGTGGCAGTATGCTGCCCAGACTCCGAAAGGTAATGAATGGCCTTGGACGCAGAAGACATCCGTGAAGCGCATCGAAGACTTTATCACTAATACGCTCTCAGTCTGGAAACTTGAAGGGATCGAGCCCGACCGTTGTAACCTGGGCGATGGAGAGCTATATCCTGTAGGCAAGTATCCCAAGGGTGCCAATGCATACGGCTTGCAAGACCTCGTGGGCTGCGTATGGCAACTGACCAACGACGTGTACGACAATACATCTTATCGTTATGTCATGGTACGCGGTGGCAGCTACTTCCGTCCTTCATCCAGTTTCTGGTACATACAGGGAGGCCCGCGCGAGCTTTACTTCCGACAATACCTGTTGCGTGTATCTCCTTCGTTCGAGCGCAAGGCAACGGTAGGTTTCCGTTGCGTGAAGGATGCAAAGTAGAACTTTTAATAAGTAATTATGATGAACTTAAGTAGTAGATATATAGTGTTTTTCTTTTGTTTGCTGTGTGTCTTTACGTCATGTAGTGAACGAACTTTGAAAGTAGCTTTGTTGGTGGGCAGTGATGCCGGCCAACAAGCATCAGAGACCACGGCATTAAGCAATCTGTTAGGTTCGGAGAAAAGCATTTCTTTCGAGCAAGTTTCCGTAGACCGATTGTCCGGTTTATCAGATTATGATATAGTGTGGTATCATAGACCTGATTCTTTACCCATTACCAACCGTGAACAACAGATGGGTGATGTTTTGAAAGAGTATGTTGCCAAGGGAGGTAAATTGATTTTGTCGATGGAAGCGGTGCGCCTGCTCAATGTATGGCAACTTGAACCCGAACAGATTGAAGCAACTACTTTTGATGCCAGAGACGAAGGTTTCGGAAGAAAAGTCGGTTTCCATGCCTATCGGGAGCATCCGTTGTTCGACAAGATGTTTGGCGGTGCTTATACATGGCATGGCAAAGAAGATAATCAATGCCGTGTACTGGGTTTCTTCGGCGATAAAAAGCCGCAAGCGGCGGATGCGAAAGTGATAGGTACGCTTTGGGAATATATCTTTTACCATCCTAAAGATAAAGTGCTTTGGGAAACTCCGGTTGGTAAGGGTAAAATATTGGCAATCGGTGGTTTCTTGTACTACGGAATAGATAATTTTCATACGGAAATACTGAATCAGTTTACTCGCAATTGCTTGAATTATCTAGCTGGGAAACCTATGGATAGTAAGACTTTCTATTGGGAAGACCATCCTACGGAAGTGGTGTCGGAAGAGTTGGCAGTTGAGAAGGTAACGATGAGTCAACCGGTTGCTTGGAAACTTCCTGCTGTAGCCGAAGCCATCGAGTGGGAGGCAACGAATACCAGCATTGACTTGCCTTCAAGAAGAACAGTGCTGGTGGCAAAAGAGAAATCGGGCATAGAAGAAATATGGACTCATCCTTTTCTCTCGCTCCGCGATTATCGTGTATGGCTCGATGTAGCTGGTCAAGATACGTTGGTATCTCTTGCTTCTTATCAATCTAAAGTTGAGTTACGTGCCAATGCTATTATCCGCACTTATCAGGGAGATGGCTTTCAATTGAAAGAAGTCTTAACCTCACAAGTTGATAAACCGGTGATTGTAGCGCATTATGAATGGACTGGTAATGCCATCCACCGTATAGTAAGCGATTATAAAAGTAATCTGCGCTTTATGTGGCCTTACGACGAGAGTGCTTTAGGCTCTATATTCTATCATTGGTCTGAAGCAGCTAACGCATTTATTGTTCGTGATGTGAATAAAGAGTTTGTTTCGCTTGTTGGAGCCAATTTACCGGGAAAACCTCTGTTAGCAGGTCGCTTTGATAACTTCAACTATCCGGGTGGGCAACCGCAAGGTGTCAGTACGGACAAATTGCAGGTAGCCTCTTCCGTGTCTTATGAGGTGGCGGATAAACAGGCTATAGACTTGTTTATGGTAGCAGGCAACGAAGGACTTGATAAAGCTCTTGCGGAGTATGCCGTCGCCATGAAATCGCCACAGGATATTTTCAACACAAGCCAAAACTATTATACTGATTATCTGAATGATAATTTGTCTATTACGACTCCTGACACACTATTTAATGAAGGTTTGTGCTGGGCTACCCTCAGCTCGGCACAATTTATTGTAGAAACACCGGGCATAGGCACTTCATTGATGGCAGGCTATTCTACTTCCCGTCGTGGATGGGGTGGGGCTCATAAAGTGAGCGGACGTCCGGGATATGCGTGGTACTTTGGTCGTGATGCTGTTTGGTCCGCCTTTGCTTTTGCTGGTTTAGGAGATTTCCAGACCGTTCGTGAAGTGTTGGAAACCTTGATTCGCTATCAACAAGTGGATGGTAAAATATACCATGAACTAACTTCCAGCGGTTCTGTACATTTTGACGCTTCGGATGCCACACCATTGTTTGTGAACTTGATGGCGCGTTATCTGCGGGCTACCGGAGATATTGAGTTTATCAAGCAACATTCATCTGCTATTGTTCGGGCAATGAACTACTGCTACTCCACAGATACGGATGGTGACCACCTGATAGAAATTACAAATGTAGGTCATGGCTGGCTCGAAGGTGGCGAGCTTTATGGATCGCATACTGAATTTTATCTTTCCGGTTTATGGAATGCGGCTTTGAATGACGCTGCTTATTTGGCTGCACAGGTTGGAGATACGGAGAATGAGGCTAAATATGCAGCAGAAGCCAAAATCGTTAATAAGATTATCAACCGTGATTTCTGGAATGAGAAAGGTTACTTCAATTACGGTAAACGTAAGGACGGCAGTTTTACAGATGAGTGCATTGTATTGACAACAGTACCTGTTTATATGGGGGTGACGGATGCCGAAAAATCTTATCGCATGGTTAAAGATTTTGCTTCCGGTCGATATTCGGCTGATTGGGGAGTACGCATGATAGACGATACACATTCTATCTTTAATCCTACAGCTTATCACTTTGGCAGCGTATGGCCTTTGTTCACGGGATGGACAGCTTTGGCAGAGTATCAAGTAGGCCGTTATAACCAGGGATTTTCACATATCATGTCTAATATGTTGAATTATAAAGGCATTTCCCACGGACGCGTTCCCGAAGTAATCAATGGACTGGTGTACAAACCTTCGGGTGTAACCCTACACCAATGCTGGTCGGAAACAATGGTGTTGCAACCTACTGTAGAAGGTATGCTGGGCTTTGTACCCGATGCTATGAACAAACGGATGGTATTGGCACCTCGCCTGCCTTTTCATTGGAATTCATTGCAAGTGAAGAATCTGCGTATGGCGGATGCTTCCCTATCTTTAGATATGACAAAGGAGAAAGGCAAACAGGTGTATAACTTAACCTCAACCCGTCCCGTTACAGTCAATTTCCGTCCGATGCTCGCTCCCGGTACTCGAGTTGAACAGGTACGTGTGAATGGTGAAAAAATAACGTATGAGCTACTTGATAACGGAGAATACGTTGTGATAGACCTAGCTATTGCTTTGGACAAGAATGCTTCTGTAGAAATAACATTCCGTGAAGGTATGTCTGCTCAGCCGGCATATCGTCTTTCACAATACGAAGAAATATCGAAAGGTATTCACGTGATAAGCCAATGTGTGGTGAATGGAGTGTTGGAGGTTGTTGTAGAAGGGCGTTCGAAAACAACTTGTCCGCTTGATTTATATCTGCCCGATGGTTATGAGCGCATAGAAGGAGTATCTTCTGAAGTGAAGAATGCCAAAGGCGTCTATACTTTCAACGTGGATTTCGATAAGGTGAAAGATGCTTATGTTACTAAAACAATCAAAGTATATCCATCAAAATAAGATACTTTATGAAGAAACAGATTCTATTTTCTCTCACTTTTGCAGCGACTATCTTGTGTGCTGCAAAGGCTCAAGACGCAACGGGACTATATTTGAATAACCGTGCTCCGTTGATGACAAAGAGCTATATGGAACTTCCTATAGGTGCTGTTCGTCCGCAAGGATGGCTTAAAGATCAGATGGAACGTATGTGTACTGGCATGACCGGTCATTTGGACGAACTTTATTCCAAGGTAATGGGACCTCGTAATGGTTGGTTAGGCGGTGACGGTGATGTTTGGGAACGTGGCCCGTATTGGATTGATGGCTTGTTGCCACTCGCTTATATCATGGATGATGCCAAACTGAAGGAAAAAGTACAGCCTTGGGTAGAATGGGTATTGAAAAGCCAGCAACCTGATGGTTATTTCGGCCCTTATGAAGACCGTGCTCCTGAATCCGGCTTGCAACGCAATAATGCCCGTGATTGGTGGCCAAAGATGGTTGTACTGAAGTTCATGAAGCAATATTACGATGCCACAGGAGATCAGCGTGTCATTCCGTTTATGACGGGTTACTTTAAATACCAGTTGAAAGAGTTGCCTAATGCGCCGTTGGATCATTGGACCTTTTGGGGACGTGAGCGTGGAGGTGATAACTTGATGATCGTATATTGGCTTTATAACATCACTGGCGATGCCTACTTACTTGAACTGGGGGATTTGCTAACCAGACAGACTACCGACTGGACAGGGGAATTTCTTGGTAGAGATATGTTGAACAACCTTTTCAGCGTGCATTGTGTGAACCTGGCACAAGCCATGAAGCAACCTATCATTCGTTACCAGGCAACTAAAGATCGCAGTCACATTGATGCTATTGACCAGGCTTATACTGATTTGAAACGTGCTCACGGTTGGCCTACAGGACTTTATGGTGCTGATGAACTCTTGCATACCGGTAATCCTACACAAGGTTCCGAACTTTGTACAGCTGTAGAAATGATGTTTTCTTTGGAGAAGATGGTAGAGATTACCGGTCGAACTGATTGGGCTGATTGGTTGGAACGCGTGGCTTTCAATGCACTACCTACGCAAATAACAGATAATTTTGATGCTCGCCAGTACTATCAACAGCTTAACCAAGTAGAGATTTCCCGGCACGACCGTAATTTTGTGACCTGTTACAACGGTACTGACCAACTGTTCGGTCTTTTGGCAGGATATCCGTGTTGCACATCCAATTTGCATCAAGGCTGGCCTAAGTTTACCCGCAACTTATGGTTTGCTACGGAAGACCGGGGTTTAGCTGCATTGTTTTATTCTCCATCTGAAGTTATGGCAAAGGTTGCCGGTGGTGTAACTGTCCGTATGACTGAAGATACAGGTTATCCTTTTGAGGGAGCTGTTCGTATGCATTTCTCTCTGCCCGACAAGAAGGTGAAATCGGTAAATTTCCCTTTACATCTCCGCATACCGGGCTGGTGTAAGGAAGCTATTGTGAAAGTCAACGGCAAAGAATGGTCGAAAGCATCTTCGGGTTCTATTTTGAAAGTTTACAGGGAATGGCGTACCGGAGATGTGGTGGAATTAGAAATGCCGATGGCACTTTCAATCTCACGTTGGTATGAACGATCTGCTGTAGTAGAACGTGGACCGTTGGTGTACGCATTGCGAATAGGAGAGAAATGGAGCAAAGTAGAAGACGACCGTAAATTCGGTGATCGTTATGGTGACTGGTATTATGAAGTGCATCCCACTTCTCCTTGGAACTATTGCCTGCAAGAAGAATCACTGGAACCGGAAAAACTCGCTGACTCTTTCCGAGTGGTAGAGAAACCCGTGAACGGCTATCCCTGGAACTTGGAGAATGCTCCGATAGAGATCCATGCCAAAGGCAAGCGCATGAATGAATGGCAACTATATAACGGCTCGGCAGGACCTTTGCCTTATAGTACACAATATCAGATAAATACTTTACCCGAAGAGGATATCATCCTCGTGCCTTATGGTTGTACTACTTTACGCATTACTGAGTTTCCGGTAACAAGAAAATAAAGAAAAATGAAGAGATCTTTTAACTTACTATTAGTTCTATTGTTGTGCGCTGAGTTACTCAGCGCACAATCCGTTGTTTACCCTTGGCAAGATACTTCCCTTTCTATGGAACAAAGGGTGGAAAAGCTTATATCCAGCATGACTGTGGAAGAAAAAATAGGGCAAATGATGAATGATGCTCCGGCCATTGACCGTTTAGGAGTTCCCGCTTATAATTGGTGGAACGAATGCCTTCATGGCGTTGCCCGTGCAGGTATAGCTACTGTTTACCCTCAGGCAATTGGGCTGGCCGCTACTTTTGATGACGATGCTTTGCTGCAAAGTGCTACGATTATCTCTGATGAGGCTCGTGCCAAGCACCATCAGTTTGTTCGCGAAGGACAACGCGGCATATATCAAGGATTGACTTATTGGTCTCCCAATATTAACATATTTCGTGATCCGCGTTGGGGTAGGGGGCAAGAAACTTATGGTGAAGACCCTTATCTGACTTCCCGCATGGGATTAGCATTTGTGCGTGGTCTTCAAGGTGACGATCCAAACTATCTGAAATTAGTAGCTACAGCCAAGCATTTTGCAGTACATAGCGGTCCGGAGTACGATCGCCATCATTTTAATGCAGTACCTAACCGCTATGATTTGGCGGATACCTATCTGCCTGCATTCCAAACTTTAGTACAACAAGGTGATGTGGCTTCAGTGATGTGCGCTTACAATCGGTTGGATGGTGAACCATGCTGTGGCAGCGACGCTTTGCAGGTAGAAATATTGCGTGAACGTTGGGGATTCAAGGGATATATCGTATCCGATTGTGGTGCTATTGATGACTTTTATAAGTATCATAAAACCTATGCGGATGCCAAATCGGCTTCGGCCAAAGCGGTACGTGCCGGAACCGATCTCGAATGTGGAGGGAGTTACGAAGCATTGAAAGAAGCAGTCCGTGATGGTAAGATTACCGAAGAAGACTTGAATGTATCGCTCCGTCGTCTTTTTCTTGCCCGCATGAAGTTAGGATTATTTCTTCCGGAAGGAGAAAACCCTTATACAGCCATTCCTTATTCAGTAGTCGATTGTGAGCAGCATCGCAAGGATGCTTTGGAGATGGCACGTAAGTCCATCGTGCTTTTAAAAAATGAAAACAATCTACTTCCTCTGAGCAAGAAATTGCGGAAGATTGCTGTTATAGGCCCTGCCGCCATTGACTCGGTGTCTTTACTTGGCAACTATAATGGAACACCGGGAAAACTGACAACCTTTTTAGAAGGAATCCGTCGCAAAGTATCTTCGGATGTTGAAGTTGTTTATGAGAAGGGAGTCAATCTGACTGACGACAACATGTTCTATCCAGTTGATATCTGGCAGTTGTTACAAAGTAAGGGTAGTAAAGGCGTTCATGCCGATTACTTCAACAATATCAAACTGGAAGGTACTCCTGTACTTTCGCGGCACGAAGCCCGGATAGGATTTCGTGGTGGCGTAAACGATGAAATAGCTCCGGGCATCAAAGCAGCCTGGATGTCAGCTCGCTGGACGGGGGAATTTATTCCGCAAGAGAATCAAACTTTTACTCTTCGTGTTTCGGGGGATGACGGTTTCCGGTTGTTTGTTGATGGCAAGAAGGTGATGGATCACTTTAGCTATCACGAAGAGATGGCTGATACGTATACTTTCGATGTGAAGAAGGGAAAGAAATATGATATTTGCCTGGAGTATTTCCAAGGAGACCAGGGAGCGGTTATTTCTATGGAAGGAGGAATTATAAAGAAGACCGATTATAATGAACTGGCATCTCGTGTGGCGGATGCAGATGTGATATTGTTTGCCGGAGGTATCTCTCCACGTCTCGAAGGTGAGGAAATGCCCGTTGATTTGCCTGGTTTCTATAAGGGAGACCGCACTACCATTCATTTACCCGAAGTACAGACCCGCTTGATGCAGGCACTTCATCGTACGGGCAAACCGGTAGTCTTTTTGATGCAGACCGGTAGTGCATTGGCCATAAAATGGGAAGCAGAGAATATTCCTGCTATTGTTAATGCCTGGTATGGAGGTCAGTCGGCAGGAGATGCGGTAGCTGATGTGCTCTTTGGAGATTATAATCCTGCCGGACGATTGCCAGTTACGTTCTATCGTTCGGATACCGATCTGCCGCCTTATGAAGACTATTCTATGGCAGGACGCACCTACCGTTATTTTGAGAAAGAAGCACTTTATCCGTTTGGATTCGGATTGAGTTATTCTACTTTTAGTTATAGCAATTTGCGTCTACCGGTTGAGGTGAGAGTGGGTGAGCCTGTAGAAGTTGCGATAGATGTCCGGAATACCGGACAACGGGACGGTGAAGAAGTAGTTCAACTATATCTGACTCATCACTCATCTACTTATAGGGTTCCTCGTTGTGCCTTGAAAAACTTCCAGCGCATTAGATTAAAGAAAGGTGAGCTGAAAACTCTCCACTTCACATTACCTGCCGAAGCTTTGCAAATAGTTTCCGAACAAGGAACGGCTTTGCAACCTCAGGGTAAGATTTCGATCTTTGTAGGAGGAGGACAGCCTCGTTTATCGGCAGGGGTAGAGAAAGGAGTACGTATCCTGTAAGTTCTTTTTTGTACTTTATGTGCAGTTTGTAGTATTCATGTCTCATTGATTAGATTTTTTCATTTTATGATACGAAAATGAGATAACTATTGCCTTGGATTGGCTTCTTTTGCACAAAATAGATGAACAACGTGCTTTTTAAATAGAGAACTTATATAACATTCAGAACTTATGAATAAAATAAAACAACTCACTTTTTTGCTTATAGCAACTACCGGAATGTTTTCTTGCAGTACTGTGCAGAAAGATGTTCCTTTCCAGAAGAATGAACCTGTAAACTTCTCTCAGGTGAAGATTACCGATAACTTTTGGTTACCGCGTATTGACAAACATGCCGAGGTTACTTTACCGGCTTGCATCCATCAGTGTGAAGTAGAAACGCAACGTGTGAAGAACTTCGCCATTGCCGGAGGATTGGAACAAGGTGAGTTCAAAGGACTGGTATATGATGATTCTGACCTTTACAAAATGATAGAAGGTTGTTCTTATTCTCTGATGAATCATCCTAATCCGGAACTGGAAAAGAAGCTAGATGATATTATTGCCAAGATAGCATCGGCACAACAGGAGGATGGCTATCTGATGACTTATTTTATTTTGGGTAATCTGAATGAAAGATGGACCAATATGGACAAGCATGAAATGTACTGTTGCGGACATCTGATAGAAGCTGCCATTGCTTATTACAATGCCACGGGCAAGCGTTCATTACTGGATGTAGCCATTAAATATGCCGATCATATAGACCATACTTTTGGTGAAGGGAAAAAGATCTGGGTACCCGGGCATCAGGAAATAGAACTTGCTTTAGTGAAACTCTATCGTCAGACGAAGGACGAGCGTTATTTAAAACTTTCTAATTGGCTGCTTGAGCAACGCGGTCATGGATATGGTGATTGGGAAGCAAAAGACTATTATCAGGATTTAGTCCCCGTGCGTCAACTTTCTAAAATTAGCGGACATGCCGTACGTGCCATGTATATGTTTACCGGTATGGCTGATCTGGCTTCTATAACCAAAGATACTGCTTATGTGCATGCATTGGATCGTCTTTGGGATGATGTGATATATACGAAAATGTATGCTACCGGTGGTATTGGATCTTCACGCAAGAACGAAGGTTTTACCGAAGACTATGATCTGCCCAATGCTGAAGCTTATTGTGAAACTTGTGCTTCAGTCGGCATGGTATACTGGAATCAACGTATGAACATGTTGAAAGGAGACGGCAAGTATGTTAATATCCTTGAGAAAGCGATGTACAACGGTGCGTTGGCAGGTATTTCTTTGTCTGCCGACCGCTTTTTCTACGTCAATCCCTTAGAGTCGGACGGTACGCACCATCGTAAACCTTGGTACGGTACAGCTTGTTGTCCCAGCCAAATCTCACGCTTCCTGCCCTCCGTGGGTAATTATGTGTATGCCACCTCTTCCGATGCTTTGTGGGTGAACCTTTATATTGCCAGCGAAACCAATGTCAAGATTGATGGTATGCCTTTAGCTATAAAGCAGGCTACGAACTATCCGTGGGAGGGTAAGGTGCAGTTTACACTGAATCCTGACCAAAAGAAGACATTTACCTTAAAGCTGCATTTGCCCGATTGGTGCAAGAACTATACATTGAGTGTTAATGGTAAAGAATGTAAACCAGCCGAGGAAATGGGCTATCTGTTGATTAATCGTGCTTGGCAGCAGGGTGACGAAGTGACTTTTGATATGGCGATGCCGGTAGAAGTAGTATCTGCCGACCCGCGTGTAAAAGCAAATGTAGGCAAGCGTTGTCTGCAACGCGGACCACTGGTATATTGTATGGAGGAGATAGACAATCCTCAATATGAGAATGCTGTTCTATTACCCTCTATGAACTATATGACTGCTTTTGAACCGGATTTGCTGAATGGTGTAGTGACGATAACAGCTGTGAATGGTGATGATACCTATAAATTTATTCCGTATTATGCCTGGGATAACCGTGAACCGGGAAAAATGAAAGTTTGGGTGGATTATACTAAATGAGAATTAATGGTTTGAGATAAAATAGGTATCTAACTTAAGGTAAATGATTTTATATGGATAAATGGATTAAAAAGTGGTTTGTATACTTTCTCTTCGTGGGTTGTGCCGGTATTTCAGCTATCAGCGCATCTACCCGCGAGGGAGAGTATGTGAACAATCGTTATCCTCTATTGAGAAAGCCTTATATGGAACTTCCGATTGGGGCTATAAAACCCCAAGGTTGGCTCAAAGAGACAATGGAGCGGCAGCGTAAAGGAATGACTTCCAAGCTGGATGAGCTTTATCCGGAAGTAATGGGAAAACGTAATGGCTGGTTGGGCGGTGATGGCGATCAGTGGGAAAGAGGACCCTACTGGATTGACGGGCTTTTGCCTTTAGCCTATATAATGGATGACGCTCAACTTAAAAAGAAAGTTCAACCTTGGGTAGAGTGGGCTTTGCAGAGCCAACGTGCTGACGGATTCTTTGGCCCTACCACCAATTACCCATACGAACAGGGCTTGCAACGCGATAATTCAGAAGATTGGTGGCCCAGAATGGTAGTACTTAAGTTCCTGAAACAGTATTATTCCGCTACCAATGATCAACGGGTCTTAACTTTCATGACACGTTATTTTCGTTATCAATTGCAGACGCTTCCTGAAAAGCCTTTGGGACATTGGACCTTTTGGGCGGAGTACCGTGCCTGCGATAACCTGCAAATTGTCTACTGGCTTTATAATTTGACAGGTGACTCTTTCTTGTTGGAACTAGGGAAACTGCTCCACCTGCAAAGCTATGACTATGTAGATATGTTTCTGAATCGTGATGATTTAAGCCGTATCAATACCATTCATTGCGTCAATTTGGCGCAAGGCATTAAAGAACCGGTCATTTATTATCAGCAGGAACCTGATGAGAAATACATTCGTGCCGTGAAAAAGGCCTTTGCCGATATTCGTAAATTTCATGGGCAGCCTCAGGGGATGTATGGAGGCGATGAAGCCCTGCATGGCAATAACCCCACGCAAGGTTCCGAACTATGCTCCGCAGTAGAGTTGATGTTCTCTTTGGAGGAGATGAGTCAGATAACGGGTGACGTACAGTTTCTTGACCATTTGGAACGTGTAGCATTCAATGCTCTACCCACGCAGATCGCAGATGACTTTATGTCCCGTCAGTATTTTCAACAACCTAATCAGGTTAAGGTAACAAGAGCGTTGCGTAACTTTGACATCAACCATGGTGAGACGGATTTAGTGTATGGAATATTGGCTGGCTATCCGTGTTGTACTTCTAATTTTCATCAAGGCTGGCCTAAGTTTACACAAAACCTTTGGTATGCTACAGTAGATAACGGACTAGCGGCTTTGATGTATTCTCCCTCGGAAGTGGAGGCGCATGTAGCCGGAGGCATAAAGGTGAAAATGACCGAAGAGACATTCTATCCGATGGATGAAAGGGTCGGTTTCCGCTTGTCTATTTTGGATAAACGCCAGCAAAGTGTTCACTTCCCGTTTCATCTACGAATACCGGGTTGGTGCAAAGAGGCTGTTGTACGTATCAATGGCGAAGCTTACAAGAAATATTCGGGTGGCACAATAGCTGTGATAGACCGCGTTTGGAAAACGGGGGACTTTGTAGAACTATCTTTGCCTATGTCTATTGAATTGGAGAATTGGTATGAGAATTCTGTGTCAGTGAAACGTGGCCCGTTGGTATATGCGTTGCGGATAGAAGAAGAGTGGAAAGAAAAGAAATTTGAAAAGGGAGAGATTTACGGAGATACTTATCACGAGGTTTATCCCAAATCAAAATGGAATTATGGGTTGATAGATACTAAGAAGACAGATCCCGAAAAGGCATTCAAAGTGATTGTGGATACGGAAAAGATGAAATCGAATCATCCATGGACCCTTGAAAATGCTCCTATTCGGATAGAAACCAAAGCCAAGGAGATTCCCTCGTGGAAACTATATAACGACATGGCAGGTCCGTTGCCGTATAGCTGGATGATATACGGTCCGGGTACAAAGGATGTGCCTGAGGAAACTATTACGCTAATTCCTTACGGATGTACTACATTGCGTATATCTGAGTTTCCGGTGATTGAAATTAGATAAATGAAAATAGAATAGGAAGATTCTCTGTTTCTAGATAAAGTTTGTTGTTTATACTCTAAAAGTAGTGGCGGGTAGAATGCAATTCTTGAAGCATTTCCTACCCGCCAATTCTTTTTTAAGTGAGTCGCTTATTTATTCCCTGATAAGATTCCGGTATCAATATCCTTGTTATTGATTCTCCTACCTTGATTATTTTGTTTCTTTCCGAAGTCCAGATTGAAGGATACATTTATCATAAACATTGGGCTTAAATTCTTAGAATATGCTAGTTGGCGATAGGGGGCCAGGTTTGAGAGGTTTTCTTTTTCTTGCTCGTACTTTTTGGTGAATGGATTCAACACTCCGGCGGATAAGCTCCATTTCTCCGTGTTGTAGCCTGCCATGATGGTATGCAGTTTCTCTTCTTTGGTTAGCGTCTCGCCCCACAAGTTGTGATTGCTTGTATTCATTTCTGCCATTAGTACCCAGTTTTTGTATATCGCCATCAGATTTCCACGTAAGCCCACGTTGGTATGGGTGTGCGTATATGTATTGCCATTACTGATATAGCGGTTCAGGAATGGGGTAATCTTAATGGAGATATATTCTTTATAAGGCCGGATTTGTATAGTCGTCTCGAGATTGATTCGGTGGAAACCTTTATGATTCTCGGTAGTGCGGATAAAATGTCCGTCTTCGTAGTAAGTATTCTCCATAATCGGTTTATCGTCATAACTGTATCTTCCGAACAGATCGAGGGACACGTATTTGCTTTGCCAGCTGGCGGAGAGTGTATTGGCATAGAATGTTACAGATTTCAAAGCAGGGTTTCCTTTGCGTATCTGATATTTGTCCATTGCTTGCGAGATGTCATTCAAGTCGGATAAGGAAGGAGCATAGCCCGACACAAATCCGTTGTATCTGAAGAACCACTTTCCGTTTATGGAATAGGATAGGCTTAAAGTAGGCTTGAAGATATATTCCTCCGAAGAATGATTGTCCTGGCTATTATAGGTTCTCATGCCACCGATACCTACCGTGTAGTTCAAGCCTTTTATTTTGGACTCATACTCAGCAAAAAGATAAGTTTCGGCCGTATTCATCGTGATTTTATTGTCTACATTGCCCGAATATTTATTTTGTAGATATGCCTGTGTATGCTTGATTCCACCTGTAAACTTGCCTTTATTGAATTGCTTCTCATAGATACCTTCACCGATAACAGAGTACTTTTGCCCCTTTGTTTGCGAGTAGATATCCGTAACTTCGTTGTTCAGGCTCTTTTGAATGAAGGTACGTTCGTTCTTGCTGTCCAGGTAAGAAGCCACTACATCTGCATAGATTGTTTGCTTGTTTTTCAGATTCGTTTGATAGTAGATATCTAGAGAAGGAATCTGTGTTTTAGAAGAAGTCAGGTCCGATATGGAGTAGGAGGTTTCGCCTTCGTGCAAAGTACTGATTCTATCGGACATAGAGTTGGGCGTATCGGTGTATTTGTTTCTGAGGGCGATGTTAAGGAAATGCTTGTCGTTGTCCTGATAACTGTAATTCAGGTTGAAATTGACGTCATCGTACTTTATTTTGGTCGGTTCGCCAATCTCTTTGTTTTCCTGATAGGTTTCCGGAAAACGGAAGTTTTCATAGTTCTCGCGCGTCCATTCCAGGTCTCTTCGTCCCCAATATACGGTGGTACTGATAGCAGATTTGTTGAAGTTGTATTTGGCTGAGACATTATGTTCGCCATAACCTGTATCAGAGATTCCATTGGTTAAATCGGCCGCAATATTCCCTCCGGATTCTTTTCTTTTCACGATGTAGTTCAATACTGCACCGGCATTTCCGTAGCGCGCTCCGGGATTGTCTATATATTCAATGCGGATAACCTCTGCCGGACGTATGGCTATTACTTCGGCTTGCGTAACTTCTACACCATTGATTCGTAGTTGCACATTATCCCCACCAGGGAGTTTTATACTATTATCTATCGGATTGACCAGAATGCGTGCCAGTTGCAGATTTCTTAATAAAGTGAGTCCGTTGGATGCTGCTTTGGTTTGTACCTCGGTGGGGAGGATAATTTGTCGGTCGGTCTTCTTGATAATGGGACTTGCGGTAATGGTGACGTCTTCCAATTGAATATTATTCGGGGATAAACTTACTTCACCCAATTGCAAGTTTTCTTTGAGGTTACGGATAGAGAGGTACGCATCATCATACCCAATGCATGACACATACAATATGTAATCTCCGTTTTTTACCTCTTTCAGCAGAAAGTTTCCGGCATTGTCCGTAGCGACTCCAGTGATGAATGTAGAATCCTGTGCCATTAGTCTGACATTGGCATATTCTACACTTTGATTACTGCTTTCATCAATGACTTTTCCCGTAATTTTGTTTGCTGCCGTTAAGGAGATACACATAGATAACACTCCTAAAATGATACTTAACTTTTTCATTTCTCTTATTCTTTAAATGGTTATTTTCGTTCCTTGAACATCACAAAGGTAGGGCGTCAGAGTCGCAAAATCGATTTATATATGCTACTAAATAAAGTGTAATGCATTTTGTAAATAGTTGATAATTAGATGGTTTATGAGACGGATTTATGAAAAAGTTTATATTACTCCGTTGCAGGTTTATATATAAAGAGAAGTGCAAAAAAGTGCCTTGTTTTAGTTCCCGTTAACCGGTAAATATCTACTTTTGTAAAAATCTAAATTAGGTTTGCCCAAAGATGAAGAAAGACTATAAGAAAGTATTGAAATACGGTTTCGTTTGTTTGGTATGTCTGTCGATACAGGCAGCATGTAGGGACGATATATCGGTCCAGCACATGAAGATTGAAAAGGCAGAACAAATGATTCAGCAGAATCCGGAAGAAGCTATTGCCCTGCTCCAATCGGTGAAAAATCCCGAAATGTTTCCCGATTCTCTCCGTGCACGGTTTGCGCTAGCCTTGGGACAAGCCCACTTTACAGCCTATTGGGTGATGAACGAAGACTCTTTGTTGCCGTATGCCTTGCAATATTATGCGAGACCGGAAGTGAGCGATACCCAGCGGATACTACGTGCTTGTAAGTTGTCGGCACATTATTTCTATGATAGCGAGAGGTATAAAGAAGCCACTGAAATGATAGCTGAGGGAAGCCGTATTGCCGCCTTGAGTAATGATACAGCCGCCCGGATAGATTTATTGCGCTCTGTAGCTAATATAGGGGAAGGTAATGATGATTTTAAAGGCCTGATACAGCTGCAAAAGCAGTTGATGGAAATAGATCCTGATACTACCCGTCGCTATTCCAATTACAACAGCCTTGCAGTGTCGTACTTCTGTGAGAATTTGACGGACTCCGCATTATTTGCCCTTCATAAGGCTTCTGAATGCTTGTACACATCTGCGGATTCTGTGCAAGCCCTGCATCATGTGATACGTAACTATGCTGATATGCTGAGTGATGCCGGAGAGAATCGGGAAGCCATCAGTCTTCAACAACGTGTTTTGCAACAGTATAAGGAAACTGGGCATCCATTCGAGTGTTTGTCTTATCAATCACTTTCGCGTTACTTCCTGAACCTGGGGCAGATGGACTCCGCCCGCTATTACATGCAAAAAGCCGATAGTACGCGTGTGCCCTATATAGATCAGGATTTATCGTTGAGTAACTATTTCATGGTACAAAAAACGTTGATGAATTACCTTGAAAACGGTTCTTTTAAGATTCGGGATATTGCGTTCTTCTCCAACCGGTTGTACAACAACTTCATCCGTGACCAACGGAAAATAGCTCAAAAAGGCAAGGTGCAATTATTGCTCCAGCAGCAAAACATGAACCTGCAACTGGAGAAACAGAAAGAACGGACCTTCTTTGTGGGACTCATCTCCCTTTGTATATTGTTGCTATTTGCTGTTATTTGGTATTTACAAAGAAGAAAGCACTTGCTTTTAGAGAAAGAAGAAGAATTGGAAGCTTTACGTCGTTTGCTGCATGAGACAGAAGGAGATAACAGCGGTGGAAACGATAAATTTGTGAAGAAGATGTTGCTCCAACAGTTAGGACTGATACGTATAGTAGCCACTAATCCCAGTTCCGACCATCAGGAACTGCTGGTACAGATGGGGCGGATAGCTAATAAAGATGTTGTGGCAGATGATTTACTGGTGTGGAATGATCTGTATAAGACTATAGATATGGTATACGATGGCTTTTATACCCGTATCAGCCGGGAGTATGGCGATATCTTGAATGAAAAAGAGTTGCAACTATGCTGCTTGTTGAAATCTGACTTCTCCACTAAAGAGATCAGTGTTGTGATCCAGCAGAGTGTACGGACGGTTTACCAGCGTAAAACGGTAATCAGGCAGAAGCTCGGTATGGAGGAGAAGGAGGATATTGCCGGATTTCTAACTCCCCAAACCCCTAAAGAGTAGCTAAAGGGGAAGGGGAAATACTTAGGATTATGAGATTCCTCTTATTCGATCATCAAACGCTGAAAGCGCCGCTTTGGCACCTTCGCCCATCGCTATGACTATCTGTTTGTAGGGAACGTTTGAAACATCTCCTGCGGCATATACTCCCGGAAGAGTGGTACGGCAAAAAGCATCAATCTTAATTTCGCCTATCTGAGTCATTTCCAGCATGTCACGGAAGGGGGCGCTGTTGGCTGCCAAACCGATTTGTACAAAGATACCATCCAAAGGATAGTCGCGTTCCTCACCCGTAAGGCGGTCTTTGACGCGGATAGCTGTTACCTTCTCTCCATTGCCCACTACCTTCGTAGTCTGTGAAGAAGTAAAGATCTCCACGTTCGGCAGGCTTTGGGCTTTCTCCTGTAATACTTGGTCGGCTTTCAATGTATCGGCAAACTCAAAGACAGTCACTTTCTTGCAGATTCCTGCCAAGTCGATGGCTGCTTCAATGCCGGAGTTTCCTCCACCGACCACGGCTACGTCCTTGCCTTGATAGAACGGTCCGTCACAGTGCGGGCAGAATGCTACTCCGCGACCGATGTACTCAGCTTCGCCCTCTACATTCAGTTTGCGCCAGCTGGCACCTGTGGCGATGATGATGGCGGGAGCGACAAAGGTTTCACCACCGCTCACGAATACCTTTTTCTCTTTGCCTTGTAGCTCTACTTTCTCTATCTTACGGTCTTCAAAAATCTCTACCGGATAGTGTGTTATATGGCTCCTGAGTGCATTGGTAAGCTCTGCACCCGTAGTGTGGGGAACAGAAATAAGGTTCTCAATGCCTACAGTCTCCTTTACTTGTCCGCCCATTCGTTCGGCAATGACGGCTACTCGCAATCCCTTGCGGGCGGAGTAAATGGCTGCGGATGCTCCGGCAGGACCGCCACCTAGAACCAGTGTGTCGAATTCCTTTTGAATGGGTGCTGTGCCTTCCTGCGGCATGCTTCCGAAGGCTTCTTCCAACTTCTGCAAAAGCTCTCCTAAGCTGCCACGTCCTACGTGTAGTAGTTTGCCGTTGGCATAAACCGAAGGTACGGCTTGTATTTTCAGTTCATCCGCTTCCGTCTGGAAGATGGCGCCGTCTATGGTTTCGTGGTTGATTTGCGGGTTCAGCAATGCTACGATGTTCAGAGCCTGTACAATGTCCGGACAGTTGGTGCAGGTGAGCGATACGTATGTCTGCAAATGAATCGGTCCTTGCAAGGCTTTGATACGACGGCTGATTGCCTCGTCCGGTAGATTTTTGCCCTTTCCATCGGCATTTAATACGGCAAGCAGCAGAGAGGTGAACTCGTGTCCGCCGGGAATGGCACGGAAGATTATTCCGGTTTCCTTTCCTTCTTTTTCGAGTGAGAACTCAAGTTTGGGTTCGTCGGTTTCGGTCAGCTTGCAGGAGAGTTTGTCCGAACAACCGGCTACGTCGTTTAGGAAATCCACAAGTTCCTGCGCCTGTTCGTGATTAGGATGCAGGGTGATGTGGAAGGTATAGTTGGATTCCAGCTGCTGGAATATACTTCGTACTTGGTCTATGATACTTGTTTCTAACATATAAGTGAGTTCTTTTGATTCTATTTGTATGATTAATCTTCAATCTCTAAGGAAGGTATTGCTTTTATATAGAGTGCTTTGCAGTTTCCTACCCCTAGGAAACGCTCGTTTCTACATGAAGAAACGCCCGTTTCCTATCGTTGGGAACGTCCGTTTCCTCTCGTGGAAACTACCGTTTCCTTTAATGGGAACTGGCGTTTCCTTTAGTGGGAACGAGCGTTACTCTTCGTGGAAACGGGCGTCTCTCTTTGGGGTAACGGAAATAAGTCCTTTGCAGGGCTTAGATCTTACCTACGAGGTCGATGCTCGGCTTCAAGGTTTCGCCTCCCTTCTTCCACTTGGCGGGACAAACTTCGTTGGGGTGACTGGCTACAAACAGGGCAGCTTCTACTTTACGTAGCAGTTCGTCGGCATTACGGCCGATGTTGTTGTCCTGTATTTCGGCAATCTTGATTTTGCCTTCGGGATTTACGAGGAAAGTACCACGGTAAGCCATACCTTCATCTTCGATCATTACACCGAATGCACGGCTCAATACGCCTGTGGGGTCTGCCAACATGGGGTATTTAATCTTTCGGATGCTTTCGGATGCATCGTGCCATGCCTTGTGTACGAAGTGCGAGTCTGTGCTTACAGAATATACTTCCACACCCATAGCTTGGAATTGCTCGTATTTCTCGGCCACGTCCACCAGTTCGGTAGGACATACGAAGGTAAAGTCTGCCGGATAGAAGAAGAAAATGGCCCATTTGCCTTTTACGTCTTCGTTGGTTACTGTTTTGAAACTTCCGTTCTGAAATGCCTGAACTTTGAATTCAGGAAGCTGTGAATTGATAATTGGTTCCATAATCTTTTTTGTTTTAAAAGGTTTAGTACTTTGTTTT
>JAEXAJ010000164.1 GCA_023458215.1 Bacteroidota bacterium | reverse complement strand
TGGAACAAACATCAATCCTGAATTAATGCGGATTGCTGTCGTTATAGAAACATTAAAAAGACAAGGAATAACGGTTATCCGCCATAATCTGAGGGACGAGCCTCAGATATATGTAAGCAATCAGACCATAAATGATTATCTTCAAAAATACGGTGCAGAAGCATTGCCCATTACCCTGGTGGATGGTGAAGTAGCTATATCTAAAACCTACCCCACCACCCGACAGATGAGTGAATGGACCGGCATAAATTTAGACTTCATGTCTACAAAATAATATTTGAAAGAAAAAAACATAACATCACAATGAAAGCATTTAATTTATCAGATATTGACCTTACAAAATATCTCTTTTTCACAGGAAAAGGAGGGGTTGGAAAAACATCTATCGCTTGCGCTACGGCTGTGGGATTAGCAGACAAGGGTAAGAAAATACTTCTTATCAGTACCGACCCTGCTTCCAACTTACAGGACGTCTTCAACCAATCACTTAACGGGCACGGTTCAGAGATTACAGAAATACCGGGCTTGACAGTTGTCAATCTTGATCCAGAACAGGCGGCGGCAGAATATCGGGAAAGGGTGATCGCACCTTTCAGGGGAAAATTGCCTGAAAGTGTTATCCAAAACATAGAAGAACAACTGTCAGGATCATGCACGGTTGAGATTGCTGCTTTCAATGAATTCTCGGATTTCATTACCGATGCTCAAAAGCAATTAGAGTTCGACCATATAATCTTTGATACTGCTCCCACAGGGCATACTTTACGGATGCTGCAACTACCATCAGCATGGAGCACATTCATTAGTGAAAGTACCCATGGCGCATCTTGTTTAGGTCAGTTGTCAGGATTAGAAGAACGAAAAGAAATTTATAAAAAGGCTGTTGAAACACTTTCCGATACGGGCACAACCCGGCTAATGTTGGTGAGTCGTCCCGAAATAGCGCCATTGAAAGAAGCCGCCCGTTCTTCTCACGAACTGCAATTATTAGGAATTAAAAATCAGATACTAATAATAAACGGTGTTTTGAAACAGTTGGATAAAGACGACAGTGTTTCCAGTCAGCTGCATGAAAGACAACAGAAAGCCCTGCAAAGTATGCCCGCGGAACTATCCGGTTATCCGTTGTATCATGTTCCTTTGCGATCATACAATTTATCCAGCATAGCGAATATCCGGCGGATGCTGTATAGTGACAGCCTTTCCAATGAGGTAAATTATAAGCCTGTAGCAGCCCCCAAAGATGTGGACGAAATGGTGGATGATCTTTATACATCCGGAAAAAGGGTTATTTTTACAATGGGAAAAGGTGGCGTAGGCAAAACTACATTAGCTACTGAAATTGCTTTAAAATTAACCCGGCTCGGTGCCAAAGTGCATTTGACAACTACCGATCCGGCAAACCATCTGAATTATGAACTTGCCATAAAAGCCGGTATCACGGTAAGCCGGATTGATGAAGCTGAGGTTTTAGAGAAGTACAAGAACGAAGTCCGCAGCAAAGCAGCCGAAGCAGTCACCGCCGAAGACATGGAGTACATAGAGGAAGATTTACGTTCTCCCTGCACACAAGAGATTGCAGTATTCAAGGCTTTTGCCGAGATTGTGGATAAGGCTGAAACTGAGATTGTTGTGATTGATACCGCACCAACAGGGCATACTTTATTGCTTTTGGACGCCACTCAAAGTTATCATAAAGAGGTTGAACGTACCCAAGGAGAAGTCACGGGGGCAGTAGCCAATCTGTTACCTCGCCTGCGTAATTCAAAGGAGACGGAAGTAGTGATTGTTACTTTACCCGAAGCAACCCCTGTCTTCGAAGCGGAACGCCTTCAGATGGATTTACAACGTGCCGGGATAAACAATAAATGGTGGGTGGTAAATGCTTGCCTCTCATTAACAGATACTCAAAATTTGTTCCTGAAAGCGAAAGCGCAAAACGAATTAGCTTGGATTAAGAAAGTAGAGCAATTATCACAGGGCAATGCAGCCCTGATAGAATGGAGAAACGTATAATGGAAAAGAAGCAAGGAATTGGATTTTTTGAACGATATCTTACCCTATGGGTTACCTTGTGTATTATTGCCGGAATTGCCGTGGGCCAATGGCTTCCGGTGATACCGCAAACCTTGAGCAAATTTGAATACGCCAATGTTTCTATACCTGTGGCAATTCTAATATGGTTGATGATCTATCCCATGATGCTGAAAGTAGATTTTCAGAGCGTTAAGAATGTGGGTAAACGCCCTAAAGGGATAATCGTTACTTGCGTTACGAACTGGCTTATAAAGCCTTTTACAATGTTTGGAATAGCCTATCTATTCTTTTATGCCATCTTCAAGGTTTTTATACCCGAAGATTTAGCTAAAGAATATCTGGCAGGTGCGGTCTTGCTTGGGGCAGCTCCTTGTACGGCGATGGTCTTTGTATGGAGTCATTTAACAAAAGGTGACGCCGCCTACACGCTGGTGCAGGTAGCTGTAAACGACTTGATAATATTAGTTGCTTTTGCTCCTATTGTTGCCTTATTATTGGGTGTCGGCGGTGTCA
>JAEXAJ010000163.1 GCA_023458215.1 Bacteroidota bacterium | reverse complement strand
ATGAAGATAGGCTGATGGAAGAAATATTTGCAAAACTCTATGACATGACGGCGTTCAGCAATATCATTGCCGATCCGTCGTTCCTCGTGATGTATGCCATTGCTTTCATCCTGCTTTATTTAGGTATCAAGAAACACTACGAGCCGTTGTTATTGGTGCCCATCGCTTTCGGTGTGCTTATAGCCAACTTCCCCGGCGGCGATATGGGGGTGATTCAGGCAGATGAAAATGGAATGGTACTGGTGAACGGGGCATTGAAGAACATCTGGGAGATGCCGTTGCATGAAATTGCACATGACCTCGGACTGATGAACTTCATCTATTATATGTTGATTAAGACCGGATTCCTGCCACCTATCATCTTTATGGGGGTGGGTGCGCTGACCGACTTCGGCCCGATGCTGCGTAACTTGCGTCTTTCCATCTTTGGAGCGGCTGCACAGTTGGGCATCTTTACCGTATTGTTGTGTGCCGTGATGATAGGATTTACTCCTCAAGAAGCCGGTGCGCTGGGTATTATCGGTGGAGCCGACGGTCCTACGGCTATCTTTACTACGATAAAGCTGGCTCCCCATTTGCTGGGCCCGATTGCTATTGCGGCTTATTCTTATATGGCACTTGTACCGGTTATCATTCCGCTGGTAGTGAAATTGCTTTGCAGCAAGAAAGAGTTGATGATTAACATGAAGGAGCAGGAGAAACTTTATCCCTCGAAAACAGAGATCAAGAACCTGCGCGTATTGAAGATTATCTTCCCGATAGCAGTAACGACGGTTGTGGCTTTGTTCGTTCCTACAGCAGTTCCCTTGGTAGGTATGTTGATGTTCGGTAACTTGATAAAGGAAATCGGTTCCGATACCAGCCGCTTGTTCGATGCGGCAGCCAATAGCATTATGAATGCTGCTACTATCTTCTTGGGGCTAAGTGTCGGTGCTACCATGACCAGCACTGCATTCTTGAATTGGACGACTATCGGTATTGTTGTCGGTGGTTTCCTGGCATTTGCATTAAGTATCACGGGTGGTATTTGCTTTGTCAAGGTTTTCAATCTGTTCAGCAAGAAAAAAATCAATCCGCTGATCGGTGCGACAGGCTTGAGTGCCGTGCCGATGGCAAGCCGTGTTTGCAACGATATTGCCACAAAGTACGACCCGAAGAACCATGTGTTGAATTACTGTATGTCCAGTAATATTTCCGGTGTTATCGGTTCGGCGGTAGCGGCGGGTGTACTGATCTCGTTCTTGGGATAAAAGAAACCTTTATAAATAAGAAAATAGGGCTGACGGGTATATTTTACCACTTCAGCCCTATTTTTTATGTACTATATTTTACTCACTGATAACCTTCCTGTATTCGGCTACCGCCATCTTCTGCGCTAGTAACGCATTGATCAGGTTATTATGCGCCTGCGTCCATGATAATTGTGCCGAAAGGACATCTACCATGCTGACTTTCCCTTCGTTGTAAGAGAAGGTGGCTAAATCCAGGTTTTCATCGGCCAATGCCATATTTTCTTTAGCAGTCCTGACTTGTGCGTCGGTTTCAGTCAACTTAGTATTGGCTGCCGAGTACTCTTCGAGAATGCCGTCGGATATATAGCTTTGTTGCAACTTCTGAATACCGATATAAGCTTTCTGTTGCCTGTTTGTCTTGAAGCGTGCCCCCCAGCGGAAGATGGGGATACTTACATTCAGTCCGGCAATAGGAGTATGCACCACCGTCTGCCCCATATAGGCGACACCGGTGTCCCAACCCGTTGCAAGGAACATATTCACCTGCGGATTATACTTACTGAGGGCGGCACGGCGTTGTGCTTCGCTCTTAAAGATATTTACTTCGGTGCTGGCATAATCAGCCCGACGGTTTAATACTTCGTCAAAGCTAAGTTGCTGTACAGGCTCGGACATAGCTCCGATATCACTCAGGCTATCTACCGGTACATCGGGCTTCACTCCCATAAGGATATTCAACTGCTGCAAGGCCAGTGTATAGTTCTGGCGTGCTTTGATGTATTGCAGCTCGGCTTCTTTCTTGCGAGTGGAAATCATGAGTAAGTCCGTACGACTGATAGCACCATCGCTAAAACGGTCGTTGATGATATTATATTGCTGGCTCACGATATCTTCGTATCGCTTGGCAGCTTGCAACATGGCGTATGCAGCCGAAGCATTCCAATACACAGCATCACTTTGGTAGTGAATCTGATCCATGGTTAGTTCTTCACTGAGTTGGGCAAGCTTTTCGTCTGCCTTGGCCATATTCTTTTGTGCATTCAGGGCGCCACCCGTGTATAACGGCTGCCCCAATGTTGCCAAAGCCTGGTAAGTATAAGGGCGGTATTGTCCTGAAGGGCTGTTCCACATATCCAGGTGATTCAGGTTAGCAGTACCTTCGGCAGTAATATCTATCTGCGGAAGAAATCCGGTCATGGCTATTTTCCGCGATTCCGTACTTGCTATGGTATTCAGGCGTTGTTGCTTCAGTACCTGACTGTATGCCGCCACTTTATCCCGATATACCTCACGGCTCAAATAATCTTGCTGTGCTTCAACGTTGATACCGAGGCAGAGCAGAAATAGTATTGTTATATTCGTTTTCATAAATCGTAAATCATAAATCATAAATCGTAAATCGTCATTCAATTTCCTCGTCCTCATCCTTTGATCTTGTGTATGGCACAATAGGCTACCGGCAATACGAATAGCGTCAGAGCCGATGCAACCAGCAGTCCACCCATAATAGTAGCCGCCATACCGCCGAACATTGCGTCGAACAATAGTGGCAACATACCCAGAATAGTGGTACCCGATGCCATGGCTACCGGAATAATACGGCTTGTCGTAGCGCTGATTACTGCTTCACGAGGAGCCTTTCCGGCGGCGGTTTCTATGTCGATCTGGTCTATCAGTACGATGGCATTCTTGATATTCATACCGATTAATCCCAGCAAACCAAGGATGGCGAAGAAGTCGAACGACTTGCCCAATACAATCAGCCCCAGTACTACTCCGATGAAAATCAACGGCAGCATCAGCAGGATAACAATCGGCTTACGGTAAGTGCGGAACAAGAACAATAAGGTTATGAACATCAGCATGAATGTCAACGGCAAATTTGCTGCCAATGCTTCATTAGATTCTACCTGACTTTCTTGTTCTCCAAAATACTTCATGGTGTATCCTTCGGGTACTTGTATCTCGTTTTGAACTTGTTCCCATACCCGGTTAAATGCTGTTACGGCGTTTACTCCACGGCGTGGGTCAGCTTGTGCCATCATAACCATCTCACGATTATAATCCTTCACATTGCTGAACTTGTATTGAAAATCAAACTCACTGACTACCTGCTCCAGCGTTGTGGCATCTTTGGATGAACCGAAAACCGGCAGTGTGCGCATATCGTTGATTCTAAAACTATCGAATGAGTTGTTTTTCAATAATATAGGTAGTACTTGGTCGCCTTGACGGAACTCCCCTAAAGTCATGCCACTGGTGCCTATCTGAATGCTTTGCGCCATGCTTTGGCGGGAAACACCTAACGGTTGGGCACGTTCGGGACTATAAATAGGTTTCCAAACCGGAATCTTATTACCCCACGAATTCCTTACATTAATCAGTTCCGGATCGCGGTGCATGATTTCTAATGCCTTATTGGTCAGCATTACCAACGTATCTACATTGTTTCCGATAAAGCCTATTTCAATAGCGGCATCCGTAGCCGGAGATAATTTGAACAAGGTTGCCCGAGTGATGGCATTGGGATAATTAGCCTTCATATACTCGTCAAAGTTCTGTTCGTATTCCTTTGTATATTTACTGTCTGTCAGTTCAATGAGCACATTGGCAAAGTTTGGTTTGGGGCCAACGGAGGTAGATGCCAGATAATAGCGAAGTGGAGTACTTCCCATCGTTGTAGATACACGTTTCACTTCCGGCAGTTGCATCAGATGAGCTTCTACCTTCTTCATCTCTTTTTCCACATCATGGATACTGTACCCTTCCGGATAGAAGATATCTGCACGGAAGTAAGGCTTATCCAAAGACGGGAAGAAGTTTTGAGGCATCAATCCCATTACAATCAGCGAAGTGACAAAAAGAACGATAACCGCAGTGAGTGTCAGCACTTTTTTCTTGATAAGCACGCTCAGAATAGAAGCGAATTTATGGTAGAAAGGCTTGTCGAAGGGATCTTTTCCTGCATTATCCGGTTTTGCTTTCAATATAAAGTTACCGAAAGTGGTAGTCTGTGTAAGTGCCAGCACCCAACTGAGTCCCAGTGATATGGCAAGTACCACAAACAAAGGTTTTACAATCTCTGCCACGGCAGATGGGGCAAGATAGAGCGGCAGGAACGAACATACGGCAATGAATGTAGCTCCAAGCAACCCCCATTGAGGTCCGGTGGCTCCGTTCATCAATGCCTTTCGGCGATCCATGCCTCTGGCAATGGCTATCTGGGCATTATCCGTTACAACGATGGCATTATCTACCAGCATACCCATGGCTATGATGAAACCTGCCAGGGAAGTTCGGTTCAATCCTACGCCCATGAAAGACATGATGAGTAGTGTACCTCCGATAGAGAATATCAATGACGAGCCAATCAATACACCTGCTCGCATGCCCATCACCAGCATGATGATGACAATTACGATGAGGATAGATTCTATCAGATTGATGATGAACCCGTTATTAGCTTCTTTAGCAATTACGTTCTCCGGGTATAGACTTACCATTTCCAGGCCGACCGGAACTAATGGAAGTATCTGAGCCAACTTTTGGTCTACCAGTTCACCGGTCTGTACAACGTCTTTTGTCGGGTCGGTAGATACACCTATACCAATCGCCCGCTTTCCATCTACGTGCATGATGGTGCCCGGTGGGTCCATATATCCTTTCTCCACTACAGCGATATCGCCCAGCTTGAATTGTCCCGAAGAAGTCGTGATAACCTGGTTGCGGATATCATCGATGGTGGTATACGTGCCGTTGGCCACAATACGTAGTTGCTGCTCTCCGGCAGTGATTTCTCCTGTATTGATTATCTGATTTTGGGATTGTAACAATTGTGCCAGTTGTTTCGGATCAATACCTATTCCCGCCAACTTATTGACGGTAATCGAGATATTGATTACTTCCGTCTGAGTTCCGAACAGGGCGACTTTCATCACTCCATCGGCAGTAACAACCTGCGTTTTGATACGTTCCGCCCAGTTGCGCATCTCTTCGTAAGAGAACCCGTCATCAGCCACTAGCCCATAATAGATGCCGAATACATCTCCGAAGTCATCGGAAACGGTGGGCACGGAAGCACCGGAGGGTAGCTGCGGTTGAATATTTAGCACCTTACGTCTCAGTTCGTCCCATTTTTGTGGGATGGATGCGGCGGAAAGTGAAGGTTGAAGTTCGAAAGTAATCTTGGAAAGCCCATACATGGACTCGGATTTTATCTTGTAAACTCCCTCCATACTTTGTATTTCGCGGGAGATAGGTTCGGTTATGAGCCGCTCTACCTCGGCAGGCTCTGCGCCCGGATAGCGGGTCATGATGACCGCCGACTTGATGACGAACGGTGCATCTTCTTTCTTTCCTAATTGGGTGAATGAGTACACACCCCCGATTAGCAACACAGCAAGAAAGAAATAGACTATCTTTGTGTTGTCTAATGCATATTTGGCTAAGTTCATAATAATGATGTTATAAAGTGATAATGTTATAAAGTGATGAAGTTTTAGGATGATAGGGCGGTAAAGTGTAGGGGGCGTAAGGCGGTAGGTTATTGATAGAGATTCATCACCCTATCACTTTATCACCCCTACACTTTATCACCTTCTTATTGCTCTATCACTTTCACTGTTTCACCATCCACGAGCTGGTGTACTCCCGCAATTACGATGGTCTCATCCGGTTTTAGTCCCGCAGAGATCAATGCATGCGATTCACCGGTAGGGGTATAGACGGTTATTTCGCGGCGGCTTACTTTATTATCGTTTACTACCCAAACGTACTTTTTGCTGCCTTCACTTTCACTGAATATGGCACTTAGAGGAATACTCATCATCTTTTCTTCGAGGAAAGGACCTATTTCGGATGCCAGCATGATGTTACAGGTAAAGCCGGGTTTTACATCATACAGTGCACGGTCAAATTTGGGGTCATCGATAGTGATGGTAACCGGAATACCCGTTCCGTCTGTAGAGATATCGAGGTACTCTTCCAGTTTGGCATTGAATTTATTTCCTTTATAGGTATCGAATTCTACCTGATACTTCTGATCTTTGGCACGAAGCAGGTAGAGGTAGGCATCGGGCACGGTAAACTTGATACGCAATTTTTGTGTATTCACTAATTGCACAATCCCTTCACCGGAGTTGACACGTTGAAAGTTTTCCACCAGACGCTTCTCTATAGAACCGTCAAAGGGAGCGTTCAACTTCGTGTCTCGCATGTTGTTGCTGGATAATTCGTAGGCCGATTTGGCTTTCTGGTAATTGGCTTCGCTTATTTCATACTCCTGTACGGAGATGGCTTGGCGTGCCAGTAATCGTTTGTTGCGTTCTACCTGTGCGGCGGCGGTTTCGTATGCGGCTTTGTCGGCTACGTACTGCAGGGAGATGTCGCGTGGATCGATGGCAGCTATCAGTTGCCCCTTTTTAACTTTCTGACCTTCCACTACCGGCAGATTAATGATTTGTCCACTGACACGGAAAGCCAGCTTCACATATTCCACCGCTTCTACAACGCCGGAAAAGTCTTTTCTGACCACCGATTGTGAACTTACCGTAGCAGTTTTAACTGGTCGGATGAAAGTCTCTTTCACTTCTTTTTTTTGTCCGCATGATGCCATAATCACAATTGTAACGAGTGCGAACAGGTACATCTTTTTCATTGAATAATAAGTATTTAGTTGTTCAATTTGAGGCGTGAAGATGTATAGAACCAAAGGGAAATTAAAAGGGGTGTATTCTTTGTTAACTATCTCTGTTTCTATCAATTATCAGATTAACGCCTTGTTTGAGAATATAAACGTTTTTATACACATCTATGTTCAATTGGTTGCCGGTAATGAGTGATATTTCTATCATTTTTCCGACACGTATTTGCAAGACTCTATCTAAGTAATTGATTTTAAATGAATAACTGTCCCAATTCTGCGGGATAACAGGCGATAGACTCAATGTATCTCCATGTATTTGCAGACCTGCAAAGCCGCGTACTATGGCTAGCCAACTACCCGGCATACTGGTAATATGCAGTCCCTGATCGGTCTCATTGTTGTAATCGTCCAAATCCAAACGGGTAGCATGTAGAAAGAGTTGGTAGGCTTTTTCTACTTTACCTATGCGTGCTGCTAAAATGGAATGAATATGGGGTGATAAAGAAGATTCGTGTACTGTCATGGGTTCATAGAACTCAAAATTCCGTCGGATTGTTTCTGTATCAAAGTTGAAGTAATAGAGGTATAGGCCGAGTAATACATCGCTTTGCTTGATGTAGCAGGACCGAAGAATACGATCCCATGACCAATGCTGGTTGATAGGGCGTTCGGCCATCGGAATAGCATCGGTACTGTTCAGCACTTTATCCATGTAGCCATCATTCTGAATGAAGATGCCGTGCTCCGTATCTTCCGGTAAGTACATACGGGCGATGATATCTTTCCAATGTTCGCTCTCTTCTACCTGATTGAGATTGGTAACACGGCGGACACGGGCATATTCGTCGGGATATTTCCGGGCTACAAGCTCAAGGTAGCTGAGGGTGGTTTTAAGGCATCGTATACATGAATAATTTGTGTACCAATTGTTATCCACATTGTTTTCATACTCGTTCGGGCCAGTCACTCCAAGTATTACATACTTTTGTTTAGGTTGAGAAAAAGATACGCGCTGACTCCAAAAACGGCTGACGGCAATCATCACTTCCAAACCGTATTTGGCAATATAATCCAGTGTACCGGTTAAAGTGGCGTGTTGGGCAATCGCATAAACGATAATATTGTTGCGGTGAATCTCCTCAAAGGTAATTTCCCATTCGCTGTGGCACTCTTCACCGTTGTTCGTTACTTGTGGAAAAAGAGCGGCACCCTTGCTGAAGCCTAACTTTTTGGCATTTTCTATCGCTTTAGGAAGTTGGTTATAGCGGTATATCAACAGATTTTTGGCTATTTCCTTAGAGGTAGAAAGCAGAAAGAAGGGGACGCAACACAACTCTGTGTTCCAATAGGTATTGCCGCCGTATTTTTCTCCGGTGAACCCCTTCGGACCTATATTCAGGCGTGGATCGTCGCCACGATAAGTTTGGTATAGTTGAAAAATATTATATCTTAAACCTTGTTGGGCTTCCGGATCTCCTTGAATAACAATGTCGGCTTCCTCCCAGATGTTTTTCCATACCTGGCGATGATCATTTACCAGTGTATTCCAACCTTTTGTTTTAGCTTTCTGCGCCTCAGAGATAGATACATCTATCAAATCCTGACGTTCATAATAAAGTGAAGAAACAATGGCGG
This sequence comes from Bacteroidota bacterium, assembly GCA_023458215.1. The sequence continues at coordinate 13,715 of JAEXAJ010000163.1, read as the reverse complement.
TGTATTTTAAGAGTGTTATAGTATCTCCGGGCTTAACGTCCGTACCTATGCTGAAACCGACTTGCTTTTCTTTCTCTATGCGTATGGGATTGATTATTGTTTCTTTATTATTTTTGAGAAACTGGTAAGTCATGGCATAGCACACTTGTGCATCCTCACGCCGGGTTTGTGTCCAAAGATATGCGCAATCAGTGGTAGCGCCGGAACGTAGTATGTTCCATATTTTTTCGTTAGGGTATTCTGTGTCATCTATAATATGTCCGTCGATGATAGGTACAAGAGAAACTCTGCCGGTATAATTAATAGAAGTTACACTGTATTTTATGTGGCAAAGATTGGGATGAGCCATATTGGTAATATGCTCTACTTGGATACTGAGCTTGTTTCCTCTGGGTGATGTAACTTCTACATTCCGGTAGGATATTCCTTCTTTCATATCCAGGCGACGATTGAAACGATCCACGTCCCATTGCGCCAGATCCAGTTCCTCGTCGATGAGGCGCAGACTGATGCGACTCCAGTCTGCTGCATTGGGGATGCGGGTATAGAACTGCGGAAATCCGTTTTTCCACCATCCTACGCGAGTTTTATCTAAAAAAGTGATACCTGCCACAAAAGAACCACGGTAGCTATCACTATGATAAGGTTCCTCAAAATTTCCTCGTTGTCCGAATCTGCCGTTTCCGAGGCTGAATATACTTTCGGACATTCGTTGGTATTCGGCATGAAAACTGTCTTCTATAATGTTCCATTCATCGGTCTTTAGATATTTCTTCATGGCATGTGTTTTCTCTGGTTATTGCGGTAAAGATAGACAAATAAACGGATAAATGGTAATGATGAGAAAAAAAGAAGACAAAAGATATATAATATACAAGAAGTGTTTTGTTCCTCTACGAGAAACACCCTGTTCCTCGGTGTGAAACAGGGTGTTCCTCGGTGAGAAAGGAGATGTTTCTCGGCGTCGAGCAAATATCCCCTTCAGAATGGGTGCTGAAAAGGATTATTTTTTTATATCTTCTCCTTTATTTTCTTTGATGAAAAATACACATGCCGCACCAATTATTAACATGAATCCGGCAGTGACAAGCATATTAATTTCGGGAGGTAAGGCTCCTTCGGGAGTATACAAAGCAAGGATGGTTCCACCCAAAGCGGCAGCAACGATTTGCGGGATACAGATGGTACCGTTGAACAGTCCCAGATAAGTACCCATGTGTCCGCCGGATAATGCGTTGGTCAGAATGGTGAAGGGCAATGCCAGCATAGCAGCCCATGCGCAGCCTATAAGTACGAAGGATATGAACAATGTGTATTGATCGTGTACAAAGTAGGTGGAGATAAAGCCTACGCCTCCTAATATAAGACTAAGCATATAAACAAAACGGCGATCTTTAAACATGGGGATGCAAATAGCCCAAAGTACGGAACCGATGGCTTGTACGGCAAATAGTACGCCTACCCAGTTGGCAGCTTCCTGATATTGCAAACTTTTGGTGTCGAGTACTATTTTGGTGATACCATCCACCACATGTTCTACGGTAGGAGCACCGAATACATTGGAGGCAATGCTACCATTGGTGTATGTCCACATAAACATAAAAGCAAACCAGCAGAAGAACTGTACGAGTCCTACTGTCCAAAAGGCTTTCGGCGCTTTCACCAGCAGTTTCAGCATATTGGTCTTTTCATGTTCTTCCTTTTCTGTGATGCCATGATATTCGGCATATTCTGCCGGCGGCATTTCTTTTACTTTGACGGTGGTATAGATGACGCAGAATATCAGGATGGCAGCACCGATGTAGAAGGAATAAATCACTGAATCAGGTACTACTCCCTGTGGTGCGGTGTTGCTGATGCCTATCCAGGCAAAGATGAACGGGAACAGATAACCTACCAGACTACCTGCATTACATAGAAAACTTTGAATGGAGTAGGCGAGTCCCTTTTGTTTTTCATTTACCATGTCGCCCACCATCATCTTGAACGGCTGCATAGCCATGTTGATGGAAGTATCGAGGAACATTAAGGATACCAAACCGAAAATCATCGCTGTACTTACCATCATGCCGAAACTACCGGCATTGGGTAGAAGGCACATTACTAATACTGCTACCAGCGAGCCGATAAACAAATAAGGAATGCGACGTCCGAAGCGTGTCCAGGTTTTATCGCTGGCAGCTCCTACTATCGGTTGTACAATGATACCTGCCAAGGGCGGTAATATCCAGAAGTAGCTTAAATTATGCGGGTCTGCGCCCAAGGTTGAAAAAATACGGCTGATATTTGCGCTTTGCAGGGCATACGCAATCTGTACGCCGAAAAAACCAAAGCTGATGTTCCACAGCTTCCAAAAACTTAAATCGGGTTTTACTTTCATGGTGATAATTATGGTATTAGTTTTTTATTTAGTTGTTCCTCTTACTACCAAGTTGGTACGTACTATCTTGTTACTGCTTTTCTCTTCTCCTTCCAGCTTACCGAGAAGAATGCTGAAAGCACTTTTTCCTACCTCTTCTCCATGTTGTTCTACGGTGGTCAGCTTTGGGTCGGTGCTTTGTGCGATGGCTCCGTCGGTAAATCCACAGATAGAAACGTCGTCGGGCACTTTCACACCAATCAGCTTGCAGGCATAAAGAATGCCGGATGCCGTTTCGTCGTTGATGGCGAAGAAACCGTCCGGTCTATTGGGGCTTTCCAACAGGTCGGGGGTGATGGCAATGGCGCGTTCGCGGTTGTCACAAAGCAATATCATGCTGTCATCTACAGGAATCTTATATTTTTTCATGGCATCCAGATAGCCGTTGCGCCGGTTCTTGGTAATCTCCAGATGGGGAGCGGCACCGTAGAATAGGATACGTTTGCATCCGGTTTGTATCATATACTCCACGGCGGCAAACGAGCCTGCATAGTCATCGACTACTACACGTTCGGTTTTCAGTCCGGTACAAATGCGGTCGTAGAAGACGATGGGAATGTTATTATTCAGTAACTCCTGATAATGGTCGTATTGAGAAGTATCTTTAGCCAAAGATGTAATCACTCCGCAGACGCGGGCGGCAAGGAAAGAATGTACAATCTTTACTTCTTGCTCGTATGACTCGTTACTTTGGGCTACGATGATGTTGTAACCGGCTTCTGTGGCAATCTTTTCAATGCCGCTCAGTACACAGGAGAAAAAATGGTGAACCAATTGCGGAATAATCACCCCGATGGTATTGCTACGGCTGGCACGGAGATTTACAGCAAGCACATTCGGCTTGTAATTATGTTCGCGTGCATAGGCATGTATAAGGTCACGGGTTTCCTGGCTGATGTCGGGATTATCTTTAAGCGCTCTCGACACAGTGGAGGGGGAGACGTTCAACGCCCGTGCAATATCCTTGATGGTTATCTGCGGTTTGTTCATGAGTACGATTTAATTTTTCAGCCAAAGATAATGCAAATCAAAAACAGAAAGTCAAGTTTGCTTAAACTTTATGTTGAGATGCAGTTTATCTTTTCCAAAGATAAGGTAAACTTTGTAAATCTGATTGCAAAAATAGCGGAATAAGGTAAATAACAGTTATCTATTGAAACTTATCGGGTTGCAAGTTTGTGCAAACGATTGCGGTTTGTCGATGAAATAACCCATTTGGGCAATTTTTCGAAGGACTATATGGTATTTGTACAGAGAAAGTTTATCTTTGTACTGACCTTTTATAAACATGACCTTGGGTATGCACAGATATATCTTTTTTATTTTTATTCTGTTACAAGCAATTTCTCCTTGTGGTATGATTGCTCAGAAGCCCGATTACAAACTGTTTGAAAACATCAGTCTGGGAACAGAAGCATCCATTATCAGCTGTTTTCTACAAGATACTCAGGGATTGATATGGATAGGTTCCAATAAAGGTTTGTTCAGTTATGACGGTTACTCCATACAACCGCATTTCACTTTTGGCGAACACAGCAATACGCGTATTTATTGTGGTGAAGTCATAGACAGCACCTATCTTTACTTGGGAGCAGATAACGGATTGCTGATTTATAATTACCGTACAGATAAATATGAAGATAGGGGAGTCGATTTTCCCACGGATATCCGTGCATTGGCGATGTATAATGGGGTATTGTGGCTGGGGACATTGAACGGATTATATACCTATGATCCGCGTACCCATAAAATTTCATTAGTGGAGAAGGGACTTCCACACCAAACAATTTATTCTCTGATCTGCTCATCAGACCACCAACTTTACGTCGGTACCTATAATGGTTTTTGCCGCTATATTTCCGGTACCGAATATTTTGAAACTATTGAACTTCCCGCCAGCCGTAATAAAAGTAACTTGTTTGTCAACTCTTTACTGGAGGATTCGGAGAGGAACTGTATTTGGATAGGTACGGAAGGCTGCCTTTTTAAATACACTCCTTCTGACGGACAAATACAGCGGATCGACGCTTTTCATGATAACTCTGTTAAATCAATGGCTTTGGATGGATATGGACAGTTGCTTGTCGGTACAGATAACGGTTTGTATATCTATCAGGAATATGCACCTCTGCAACATGTCGTACACGATTCTAGAAATCTTCAATCCTTGTCCAATAATATTATTTGGACTATTTATGCCGATTGCGAACGGAACATTTGGCTGGGTACGGATTACGGTGTATCTATGTCACGTTGTAAAGAAGCATTACGCTATATTCCAATATCACGGATTACCGGGACCGGAGAAGGAAATCAGTTTTATTCCATGTTGCGTGACGTGCACGGTAATTTCTGGTTTGGTGGGACAAATGGACTTATCCGTTTTGCATTTTCTCCGAAGGAAAGCCCCGAAAAGCAGATAGCGGAGAAGGATGAGGTTACTTGGTATAAGATGGGAGACAAGAAATTCCCTTTGTCCCATAATCGGGTACGCCAACTGTATGAGGACCGTGAGGGGCACCTTTGGGTAGCAACGGACGGTAGTATCAGTAGTTACGATGAGGATAGTCGGCAGTTTATCCCTTATAGTATTGTGGACAGTACCCGTCGTTTTAATGCTAACTGGGCATATAGCCTTTTCGAAGATGAAGAAGGAAAATTATGGATAGCTACCTGCTTGGGAGGCATTTTGGTGGTGGATAAACATAACCTGATACACTCCGGTACACAACCGTACGTTGCCGAAAGGTCTTATTCCACACAAAATGGCTTGTCTGGTATGTTCATCAATCAAATGATTCCTGACCGTAAGGGGGATGTGTTGGCATTGCTTAGCAGTGCCAAGAGCGTTGATAAAATAAATTCTTCTACCCATAAAATCACCCCAATTGCTGCGGGAAATTTTATTGGAGAACAAAGGCCTGATTATATTCTGTGTGCCGAAGATGGCTGTGTCTGGATCGGTTTCCCCGGTGGAGTTATGCAGGTAACGCCAACGGAAGATATAAAGGTTTTACCGTTCGACGCTTTCAATCATTATGAAGTACTTTCCATGATTGAGGCTGACGGGAAAATTTGGATTTCTACTACCGACGGATTTTGGGTCGTGAATCAACGTACATTGGAAGTGCGTCGCCTGAGCATTACGGACAAACGCTTTACCGGTATGCTTTTTGACAAGAAAGAAAATGAATTATACTTAGGCACAGCAGACGGTTTTGCTGTTTCTTCACCGGATGTATTATTGGCGGAATATCCTGAACGGCCTTTATTGTTAACCGCCATCTACGTGAATAACCGGCTTTATCCTTCTGATATGGAACGAGCCGATCAGAGCATTCGATATGTGAAGCAAATAAGTTTGAATTATGATCAAAATAACTTTGCTTTTGAATTTTCCGATTTGCCTTATTCAAGGGAAGAGAAGAGTAGGATTGTGTATCGTCTGGAAGGAATCGATTCTGAGTGGAATCTTTTGCCTCCTAATGCAAATCGTATCACTTATAACAATTTGGGTTATGGAAACTATCGGTTGGTAGCAAGTAAGTTGGATTCTTACGGCAAACCTTCTGAAAGTATATATTGTTTGGATGTCCATATTCTTCCGCCTTGGTATTATACTCTATGGGCAAAGGCTTTTTATATCTTGCTGTGTTGCGTTTTGATAGTTTGGACTATTAACTTTTTCCGCGTAAAGAACCGCTTGAAACTGGAACGTTTGGAGAAAGAGAAGATTTTGGAACAGTCGCGTGCCAAGCAGGAGTTTTTTACTAACCTTTCTCATGATCTCAAGACGCCTTTGAGCATGATTATTGCTCCTATCAGCAAAATGTTGCCGGAAATCAAAAACCGGGAGGAAAAGAAAGAGTTGGAACAGGTGCAACGAAATGCTATGAAATTGAATTCATTAATACATCAAGGACTGGATTTTAACCGGGTGGATAGCGGTAATAGTGCCTTGCTGATTTTGTCACAGATAGAGCTGGTCTCTTTTGCACGCGATTTGCTCGCTCTTTATACGGATGGGAAGATGAAAGAGAAGCAGCTTACATACAATTTCCATACAAATCGGGAGAAAGTTTACATTCAGATGGATGCCATCAAGTTGGAGTCTGTGTTGGATAATCTTTTGTCCAATGCAGTGAAATATACACCGGAAGGTGGAACTGTCAGCCTCTCTTTGGAGATGTTTGAGGAAAGAAATGAGATACGTATTTCTGTATCTGATACCGGCATCGGAATACCTGTTAAAGACCAGCCATATATCTTCCAACGTTTTTTCCAGTCATCCAAAACAGCAGGAAAGAAGGAGGGAACGGGAATCGGTCTTTATTTAGTGAAAACTTATACGGAACTGCATGGCGGTAGTGTCAAACTGATCTCGGAAGAGAATAAAGGTACTACTATAAATTTGATTCTGCCGGTTGCCACTCAAGAACAGGTTACACATCTGGAAGTATCGGATGGTTCACCGGACGTCCTGAAATCCGATGCGCCCCTTGTATTGATTGTAGATGACAATGCAGAAGTGGCTGAATTCATTAATCAGATTCTACATGCCAAATATCGTTGCCGCGTGGCAGAAAATGGCAAGAACGGATTGGAACTCGCTATTGAATTGTTGCCGGATCTGATTATTTCTGATGTGATGATGCCCATCGTGGATGGACTGGAGATGGTACGGCGTTTAAAAAAACATGTTCCCACCTCTACCATTCCAATTATTCTGCTGACGGCAAAAAGTGATAAGGATACAGAACTTGAAAGCATACAGCTACATGTTGATGCATTCATAGCCAAACCCTTCGAACCGGATATCTTGCTTTTACGGGTGGAACAACTGCTCTCAACCAAACAGACTCATGAGGTTAAGGCACGTATGGAAGTATTGGCAACTCCGAAAGAGATAGAAGCTGTTTCTTATGATGAGAAATTTCTGGCAAATGTCACACGGCTGATAGAAGAACATGTTTCGGACTCCGAGCTGAATGTAAATGCGCTTTGTGATTGGACAACGACTAACAATAAGCAAATGTATCGCAAGCTGAAACAATTGACAGGCATGACTCCGGTGGAATATATCAAGTCCATCCGCATGAAGAAAGCAGCCATGTTGTTACAGCAGAAAAAGTTCACTGTGGCAGAAGTAATGTATATGGTAGGCTTTTCCAATCACTCTTATTTCTCCAAATGTTTTCAGGCCGAATTTGGGATACCTCCCAAACAATACATGACGGAATAACACTACTTCTATAGGACAAACCCTCATCTGATATCTTCTGATGAGGGTTTGTCCTTTTTTTATCCTCTTATGTCCGAAATCTGCTTTCGGAGAAACGAGTGTTGCTCTACATTTGCCGACGAAAGGTAAAACCTGAGTTTGATAGCGTGAAAAATAATATCTTAATTATAGTAACCATGAAACACATGAAATTTTTGTCTTTGTTTTTTAGCATTGCCTTTACTCTGGTGGCATGTAGTAATGAGAGTGAAACGGAGCCTCTGCCGGGTACTAATCCTGATGATGGCGGTGAAACTACGGAAATGGAGTTTGCCAAAGGTGCCGATATCAGTTGGGTGACAGAGTATGAAGCAAAAGGATATGGCTTCTACAATGCTGCGGGAGAAAAACGAGAGTGCACAGCACTAATGAAGGAACTCGGACTGGATGCTATCCGGCTGCGTGTATGGGTGAACCCTGATGAACATGACGGTTGGTGCGATAAAGAAGATCTGTTGGTGAAAGCCCAAAGAGCTAAATCGCTAAATATGGACATTATGGTGGATTTCCATTATAGTGATTGGTGGGCGGATCCAAGCAAACAAAACATCCCCGATGCATGGAAATCACACACTTATGAACAGTTGAAAACAGATGTTGCAGACCATACCAATGAGGTACTGCAATTATTGAAGGAAAATCAAATTACTCCCAAATGGGTGCAGGTAGGAAATGAAACAAGTAATGGCTTTCTATGGGATATAGGCAAGGCAGACAAGAATCCGAAACAATATGCCGGATTATTTGCTGCCGGATATGACGCTGTGAAGAAGGTGTTCCCCGAAACTATCGTGATAGTACATCTGGACAATGGATTTAGTAACGGACTTTATAATTGGAATTTGGATATTCTGAAAAATAATGGAGCTAAATGGGATATGATAGGTATGTCTCTTTATCCTTATTGGGCAATGCAAAATACCGATTTCAGTTATAAAACAGCAGATGCTGTCATTACAGATTGCATTGCTAATATAAAGAAGGTATCTGCCAAATATAACTGTGATGTGATGATTGTGGAAACCGGAATGGAGTGTGCCGATAATAATGGAAATTTGGCAACTTCAGCAGTACTGGCAGAAGGCAAGAGACAATTGGCCCGTATCTTGAAAGAGTGCAAAGAGAATACAGGCGGACATTGTAAAGGAGTGTTCTATTGGGAACCGGAATGTAAGCCCAGTCAATACCGTTTGGGAGCCTTCACCGAGAATGGACGTCCTACGGTAATTATGGATGCTTTTAAATAGAAAAAGCCTTTCTTATATACAAATATAAAGGTAATTAATATTGTTAACTTTAATTTATTGAATGCATGAAGCAAGTTAATCTTAGAATCTATCGAACGATTCTTACCCTGATCGTAGGGTTATTCTTGTCAGTAAGCACTTATGCACAAAACATCACCGTGAAAGGGCATGTCAAAGATGCCTTGGGTGGCGTAATAGGTGCAAGTGTAGTAGTAAAAGGGAATACCGCAAACGGAACAATCACTGACCTTGATGGTAATTTCTCATTAAGTGTTCCCAAAGGTTCCACTTTAGTTATTTCTTTTATCGGTTATAAAACTCAGGAAGTCGTTGCGGCTCCTAATCTTGTCGTAACCTTGCAGGAAGATAGTGAATTACTGGATGAAGTTGTGGTCATTGGTTATGGCGTAGCCAGGAAGAATGACTTGACAGGTTCTGTAACTGCTATCAAACCGGATGAAATGAACAAAGGCTTGACAACCTCTGCTCAGGATATGATGCAAGGTAAGATCGCCGGTGTTAGTGTTGTCAATAATGGCGGTGAACCGGGTGGTGGTGCCACTATCCGTATTCGTGGCGGCTCTTCCTTGAACGCCAGCAATGACCCGCTGGTAGTCATTGACGGTCTTGCCATGGATAATTATGGTGTACAAGGATTGTCCAACCCTTTGGCCTTGGTGAATCCGGCTGATATAGAAAGTTTCACAGTACTAAAAGATGCTTCGGCCACAGCTATTTACGGTTCACGTGCTTCTAATGGTGTCATCTTAATTACCACCAAGAAAGGACAAAGTAATTCTAAGCCTCGCGTCACTTATAATGGTAATGTATCCGTTAGTATGGTTACGAATAAACTCGATGTCCTCAATGCCAAGGAGTATATGAATCTTGTGCAAAACGCATACGGTTATTCGGATGAAGAATTTTTGGCTAGTGCGGAATATCAAGCATTGGGTTATAAGAATGCTCAGGGTGAGCATCTTTTTGCTGATACCGACTGGCAAAATGAAATTTACCGTACAGCGGTCAGTACAGACCATAATATTACTGTTTCAGGCGGTTTGAAGAATATGCCTTATCGTGTTTCATTGGGTTATACCAATCAGCAGGGTATCTTGAAAACATCCAGTTTTGAACGTTATACAGCCAGTGTAAATCTATCTCCTTCTCTTTTGGATAATCATTTGAAGGTGAACTTTAATGCAAAAGGTATGTATTCCGAAACGAGTTATGCTAATACAGACGCCATTGGAGCTGCCACTTCAATGGATCCCACCAAGCCGGTTTATGGCGGAACTGAATTTTATGATAAAAACTTCGGTGGCTATTGGGAATGGCCTGAAGCTGTGGATTGGAAAGATGCTGAATGGGGGTATAATATAAATACGCTGGCTACTGCCAATCCCGTTGGTATGTTGAACAATCGAACGGATAAAGGTAAATCGAAAGTCTTGATGGGTAATATTGAACTGGACTATAAGATTCATGGTTTTGAAGATTTGCATTTGCACGTAAATGGTGGTATGGACGTTGCAACCGGTAAAACAAATAAAAATTACAGTCGTTTTGATACTGATAATTATTATTATGGACGTGTCGGTTGGAACTCACAGGATACATACAACTTGTCTTTGAATATGTATGCCCAGTATATGAAAGATTTTGGAAAGGCGCATCATTTCGATGTTATGGCCGGTTATGAATGGCAACATTTTCATAAAGAAACGGATTATTATTATTATGGCACTTATCCTGATACAAACCTGGAACATGCCGGTGAAATCTACAATCCGTCGGAGAATACACTTTATAAAACAGAAAACTATTTGGTTTCTTTCTTTGGTCGTATGAACTATTCCTTGCTCGACCGTTATTTATTGACTTTCACCTTGCGTGACGATGGTTCTTCACGCTTCTCCAAGAAAAATCGTTGGGGATTGTTTCCGTCCGTTGCCTTAGCATGGAAGGTGAAAGAAGAAGGCTTTTTGAAAGATGTGGATGCTGTTTCCGATTTTAAGATTCGTGCAGGGTATGGTGTCACAGGCCAACAAGAAGGTATTGGCGATTACACTTACTTTGCTTCGTATACGCCGAATTCAGAAGGTGCTTATTATCCCACTTTGGGCGATGGTATCACTTATCGTCCGGATGCTTATAACAGTGATTTGACTTGGGAAAAGACAACCACTTATAATGTTGGAGTGGATTTGGGATTCCTGAATAATAGAATTACAGCTAACTTTGATTATTACTATCGTAAGACGAAAGATTTGATTAATGACGTTTATGTAGCTGCAGGTTCAAACTTCAAGAATAAAGTGACGAGTAATATCGGTTCATTACACAATAAAGGTTTTGAATTTGCAATGACATGGAGAGCCATTCAGCAGAAAGATTGGCGTTGGGAACTGGGCTTCAATCTGACTCATAACACCAATGAGATTGACGAACTGGTGAAGAGCACAGGGGATAAGTACATTATTCGTCATGGCGGTATTGCCGTTGGCGATAGCGGCTCCAATGGTATCAAGGGATATTCTGTAGGCGAAGCGGTCTCTGCATACTATACTTATCAGCAGGTATATGATGCGAAAGGTCAGCCTATAGAGGGCGAGTTCGTTGATCTGGACGGCAATGGCATCATCAATGACAATGACCGTTATTTCTATAAAAAATCAGATCCGGATGTTTTGATGGGATTGACTTCAAAACTGATTTACAAGAACTGGGACTTTAGTTTTTCGCTTCGTGCCAGTTTGGGTAATTATGCTTATAACGCCGTTGAGTGTAATCGCTCGGATTTGTCGGTTACAGGTATTTATTCAGGCAATGCATGGCACAACGTGCCGCAAATGTCATTGGACAAGAATTGGAAGAAGGTCGATGCTTTGGATGCCCTTTCCGACTACTTCATTCAGAATGCTTCTTTCTTGAAATGTGATAACATTACGCTGGGATATTCTTTTGAAAAACTGTTCGGTCAGAAGATCAGTGGACGTGCTTATCTCACAGCCCAGAATGTATTTACGATAACCAAGTATAAAGGTCTGGATCCTGAAATCAACGGCGGATATGATGGTAGCATTTATCCTCGTCCTTTCGTGGGAATCTTCGGACTTAGCCTTAATTTTTAATCTTTTAAAACAAGAAAAATATGAAATACAACAATATAAAATCATTTATTCCGGTTGCTGCTTTGGCACTTATGGTGAGCTTCTCATCCTGCGTGGGAGATTTGGATGTAAAGCCTATCAATCCACAGCAAACCATGACTTTAGATCAAGATGCTCTTTTTAATAAGATATATACAAGTTTCTGTCTGACGGGGCAGACCGGTCCGAGTGGGAATGCCGATATTGCCGACATGGACGAGGGGCGTTCGGAGTTTTTCCGTATGGCATGGAATTTGAATGAACTGACTACGGATGAAGCACACTGGATTTGGCTCACAGATACCGGTATGGATGAAATGTTACATAACTCGTATGGGGCAAGTGCTGCATTCTCAATCGGTCTTTACTATCGCCTCTATTTTACAGTTTCATTGTGCAACTTTTTCTTGGAACAAGTTCCTGATGATGGTGGAGTATCTTCCATGCAACGGGCGGAAATCCGTTTTATCCGTGCTTTGCAGTATTACTATATTATGGATTTGTACGGCAATGCTGCATTTACTGAAAAAGTATCTTCGGAATTGGCAGAACGCTATACGCGTAAACAATATTTCGACTATATAGAAAAAGAACTAACAGAATGTGAAACCGATATGGCAGAACCGGGACAAAACACTTATGGTCGTGTTGATAAGGTGGCTGCATGGAACTTATTGGCACGTCTTTATTTGAATGCAGAAGTTTATACCGGTACAGCCCGATGGCAGAATGCTATGGACTATGCAGAAAAAGTAATAGGCAACGGATACTATCATTTGTGTATAAAGGGAGCCACCAATCCTGTAACCGGTGAAGTATATTCTGCTTATCAGATGCTTTTCCTGGCAGACAATAATACCAATGGCGCACAATATGAAAATATTTTTCCAATATTGTTTGATGGAGTTACTACGAAAAGCTACGGTGGAATGAACTTCTTGGTACTTGCCAATTATAATTCGACAATGGATACTACTATACCTTCCGGTACGAATTGTAGTTGGGGAAAATGTTCCCGGATTCGTAAACAGTTACTAGATAAATTTTATACTTCAACTCCGCCGTCAGGTAAGACTGTTGCTGAAATGACGACACCTGCCAATGATGATCGTGCTTTGTTTTATGGCAACGGTTATTCTGCTTCTATTGAAGATGAAACGGATGCAAATGGAGGTTTTGCTTGTGTTAAATTCCGTAATGTCCGTTCGGACGGACAATCCAATCAAGTGGTTGACTATGTGAACACAGACCTACCTTTTTTCCGTATAGCTGAGGCTTATTTAATTTATGCCGAAGCCTCTACCCGTCTGCATGGAACAAATACAGATGCAAAGGACAAAATCAATATACTTCGTTCCCGTGCCAATGCTTCCCAACGCAATCTTTACACATTGGATGATATTTGCGATGAGTGGGCAAGAGAATTTTGGTTTGAAGGCCGCCGACGCATGGATTTAATACGCTTCAATAAATATGCCGGTCAGGCATCCTACAAATGGGAATGGATGGGAGGCACTTATGAAGGTGCGCAATTTAGCAATAACAGATCGATTTTCGCCCTTCCTGAAAACGATTTGGCTAACAACTCCAACTTAATTCAGAATACAGGTTATTAA
>JAEXAJ010000162.1 GCA_023458215.1 Bacteroidota bacterium | reverse complement strand
GAATACAGTGAAGCAATTAATTAAGAAAGCAGAGAATCTCCGTGGAGATGCTTTTTCGAATAGAGCTATTTTAGATCGCGAACGCGATGATTATTCTCACGAGATTATCTCTATAAATCTGAATGGTCTGTTGAATGGTACAGTGGCCGATATACCTCTAAAGAAAAACGACCATCTCTATATTCCCGGCATTCACGACTTGAAAGAAGAAGAAACCGTTTCCATCTACGGGGAAGTACAGAATTCGGGTATCTATCCCTATTCGGATAAGATGACTATAGAAGATCTGATCATTCAATCAGGTGGATTGCTTGAAGCGGCAGCTACTACGAGAATCAGTGTTACGCGTCGTATCAAAGATCCCAAGAGTACAGCTTATAGTAGTAAACTAGCTGAGACATTTACGTTTGACATGAAAGATGGTTTGTTAACCGGAGCCGATAATTTTTATTTGCAGCCGTTTGACATGGTTCAGGTCCGTCGCAGTCCTGCCTATCAAGTACAACGTACTGTGTCGGTTGCAGGTGAGGTGTTGTTCAGTGGCAGTTACGCGCTTCTGAAAAAAAATGAACGATTGAGTGATTTGATTGCCCGTGCTGGCGGTATCACTCCCGAAGCCTACATTCGGGGTGGACGTCTGATTCGTCAGCGTAGTGATGAGGAGCGGCGTCGTGAAGAAGATGTATTGCGTATGGCGCGTAGCGGTGAAGGCAAAGACAGCGTATCTGTTGAAAAATTGGCGATTTCAGAGACTTATACAGTTGGCATAGATATGGAGAAAGCGTTGGCTAATCCGGGAAGTGATGACGATATCGTACTTCGCGAAGGCGATGTGATTTACATACCTGAATATATCAATACCGTGAAAATCAGTGGATCAGTGATGTATCCCAATACGGTTAGTTGGCAGAAAGACGCCAAACTGAAGCATTACATCAACATGGCGGGCGGTTATGGTGAAATGGCAAAGAAACGTAAAGCTTATGTTGTGTATATGAATGGTACAGTGGCACGGGCCAAGAAAAGTAGTAGCGGCTTGATACAACCCGGTTGTGAGATTATCGTGCCAAGTAAGAAGGAAAAGCAACGTATGCAACTTGCTGAAATTTTAGGTATGAGCTCAGCTACAGCTACAATGGCTGCTATGGTGGCTACTTTGGTAAATACTTTTAAATAAAGAGCGAATAATGAATGAAGCACTACAGAATAAAACTCCGCAATCTCAGGAGGAGCAAGAAATAGATTTGCTGGAACTTGCGCAGAAGGTTTGGGCGGAGCGTAAATTTATACTCAAGGCCTGCGGATACGCCACATTGATAGGACTTGTAATTGCTTTCAGCATTCCCAAAGAATATACAGCTACCGCTACTATTGCTCCCGAAGTCTCCGACGGAAAGAGTGGAGGCGGTTTGTCTTCATTGGCTGCAATGGCAGGTATCAGTATGAATACTTCTACGGGCGCCGATGCCATTTATCCGGATCTTTATCCCGACATCGTTGCGTCCACTCCTTTTATTACCGGTTTGTTTGACGTCCCTGTGCAAGATTTGAAGGGAAAAGTGGACACTACGCTTTATGGCTATTTAGACGAATACCAGCGTGCGCCTTGGTGGTCTCTTATCGTTTCCGCTCCCTTCAAAGCCCTTGGCTGGACAATATCCTTATTTAAGGATGATGAGGTGGAGGAAGGAAAAGGAAAGCTGGATCCTTTTCATCTGACAAAAGATGAATCGATCATTGTCTCTAATTTGAGCAAACGTATCGGTGTTTCCGTAGATAAGAAAACAGGTTTGACAACGATTACTGTTACTATGCAGGATGCTCGGATTGCAGCTTGTCTGACTGATACTGTAATGAATCGACTACAAGAATATATTACGGAATATCGCACTAACAAAGCCAAAAAGGACTTTCAGTTCCAGCAAGGACTCTTCGAACGGAAAAAGAAAGAGTATGAAAAAGCGCAGGATGAATATGCCAAGTTTGCCGATGCCAACAAAAATATCATTTTGTTGAGCTATCGTGCCGAACAGGAGCGTTTGGAGAATGAAATGCGTTTGGCGTATAATGTATACACATCTGTAGCTCAACAGCTTCAGATGGCAGAAGCGAAAGTTCAGGAAATTACTCCGGTCTATACGGTTGTCGAGCCGGCTACCATCCCTATAAGAGCGTCCAAACCCAGCAAACCAGTGATATTACTCGGTATTGTTTTCTTGACCGGAGCAGGTTGTGTAGGGTGGATTTTATTCGGGAGAGGACTTTTAGAAGGATTGAAAAAGAATAAAATGTAATAATGACATGTGTAATTCATTTTTAGAGCAATTATTTATTTCAGATAATTGGCTATTGTTGATTGCAGCGTTTTTTATTGCCACTTTTGCCGTTTGGGTGATACATCCTCGATTGGTGAAATTAGCCTTAATGAAAGACATTGTTGATAATCCTAATTCCCGTAAACTGCAGCGGACTCCTGTGCCGGTATTGGGAGGAGTTGCTGTGTTCTTCGGTATTTCTTTAGGTTTAGGTGTTGTTAGTCCCTTTTATGATAGTGCCTCTTTGTGTATTATTCTTGGCGTAATGATTGTCATGCTCTATGTGGGTACCATTGACGACATCATGGGGCTTTCTGCTTCTATACGTTTTGTTATTGAAATAATTTCTGTGCTACTGCTAATCTTTATATGTCAGAACTCTATTAATGATTTTCATGGGCTTTGGGGAATCACACAACTTTCTCCTTGGCTGGCGGTTCCACTTACTGTTTTTATATCGGTAGGCATCATTAATTCCATTAATCTGATAGATGGAGTGAACGGATTATCTTCCGGATTTTGTGTTATGGCTTCAATCATTTTCGGCTACTTTTTCTATTATGTCGGTGATTATTCCATGGCGATTTTAGCTGCCACTTGTGTCGGAGCCTTAATCCCCTTCTTTCTGCACAATGTTTTTGGCAAAACTTCGCGTATGTTTATCGGCGATGGCGGTACATTGTTAATGGGAATAATCATGTCTGTTTTTGTAATCCATGTACTTGATAGTAAATCGCAGATGGCAGATTTGTCAGAGCGTGGCATCGGACTTATACCATTTACAATGGCGGTACTTGTTATCCCGGTATTTGATACAGTGCGGGTGATGTCCAGTCGTGTTTTCCGTGGAAGATCACCTTTTATGCCTGATAGGACTCATTTACATCATTTATTTATCTATTTGGGCTTTTCACATGCCGGAACTGCGCTTTGTGTGCTCATTCTGAACGCTTTGGTAGTATTGATCTGGTTATTGTTGTGGAAATTAGGCGTTTCGATAGAAGGACAGCTTTATGCGGTTGTACTAATGGGATTGCTGTTTACGTTCGGATTATACCCTTATCTGAAATCATTATCCAAAACGAGTTCGCTGTTGCGTATATTGCGCATATTGGGCGTTTTGTCTCACATCGAACGCAAAGGAGGATACTTGTGGATACAACAAAAATTGGATAAAGTGTGAGTTCATGTAAAGAATCGGATTATGAATTTATAATTCCTGATATTCCTTTTTAGCATCAAAACACGGACAAGCCTTATGCACTGATTTACTGAGTTGATAATGCCCCAAAATAAGAGCGTCCGGATAATCCGTTTTTAATTGTCGCAAGAGGTCGAGAAGTGAACACTTTTGTGCATACGTGCGCGTATCTGCGGGATGTCCCTCTTCATTAAGACCACCTTCATAGCAGATCCCCAGGCTTTTATCATTCCATCCGGCGGCATGGGCACCGATCTGATGTGCGGGACGGCAGACATGTACTTCGCCGTCGCGAGTGATGTAGAAATGATAACCGATACCGGCAAATCCCCGCTGAAGATGACAGTGACGGAGTGCCTCCACAGAAAAATCACGATCACAGCGCGTTGCGCTGCAATGAACTATCAGGAGGCGTACCTCCCGATAGTTCTGATAGAAACTGCCTGCTCTCATACTGTTAGCGCATACAAGAATTCAGACCCAAGACTCCC
>JAEXAJ010000161.1 GCA_023458215.1 Bacteroidota bacterium | reverse complement strand
GATATGAGTTGTGTGTTTTCTATTGGTAAATTGCCTGAAAATGCTTATGCCGCTCATCAAACCTGCTTGGAAATACAAGAAACGATTGTTGCTAAAGCAAAACCGGGAACAGTATGCGAAGATCTTTATAATACTGCCATTGATATGGTCACCAAAGCCGGTTTTGCCGATAACTTCATGGGGGTAGGGCAGAAAGCCAAATTCATTGGTCATGGCATTGGTTTGGAAATTAATGAAATGCCTGTATTGGCACCTCGTATGAAGCAAGAACTGGAACCGGGCATGGTCTTTGCCTTAGAGCCGAAGATAGTACTGCCGGGCGTTGGTCCTGTAGGTATTGAAAACTCCTGGGCAGTAACAACAGAAGGTTTGGAAAAACTGACGCTGTGCAGAGAAGAAATTGTAGAGATTAGTTATTAGTTATTAGTTATAAGTTATTTGTTGATGCGTACAAAATACTACATAGAGTAACCTGATATCAACAAATAACTTATAACTAATAACTTATAACTATTTCACCCTCCTGTTCAACTGGTTATTAGCCTTTGCCGGTTTGGATTTCCCGATTCGTTTTCCGCTTGGCTTGGGCTTATTGCTTGATTTGGGGCGGGTGTTTGTACTTTTATTCGCCCTCATAATATTCGCATAAATAGTAGCGGGCTATGAAATCCCAATCGCTTTGCAAGACCTCTTTACCTTTGAAGAAGGGTAGTTGCAAGTCGGGTAAGAGTCCTTTATGCATGCCGTATTTTATTAAGTCGAACGGACAAGCTTCGGGGCAGCAGAATATCTTGTAACCCTCTTCCGCTGCACGCTGAGCATCGTACATCGGATTATGTTCATCGCAGAAGTAAGCTGCTACATTGTGTGCAATGAGAAGACCTTTGGCATTGGCGTAAACTACAAATTCTTTCTCGTATTGCAAGTCGGGTAGTAAAGAAGAGGGTTTATCCTCCCATTTCAGTACTTCAACGAAGAATGTTTTGAGTTCCTGGTAAGTGGCAAAATACAATAATGGATGACCTTTACTGTATGCTAAGGCCAGTTCGGAATCTTTCTTTAATGGAGTCTCAGGAGTAATTTCAGGAATTGGAACTAAAGGCATTTCCAATAAATCAGGTCCCATCACCCAAAGGAAAGATGAAGGTTCTTCACAGATTGGGGCCTCTTCGAAACTGGCGTCTACCATTTCGTAGGCGGCTCGACTTAATTCCAATAAGTCTTCATCGTAAGGACTGAATAAATCATAATCCAAATCCCAGATAGCAGGATGAGACTTTAGTGTCCATAGAACAAAAGCAATATCCTCTTGATTTACTTCATCGGCTACATACTCGTCGGTTAAAGTGTAGAACGGTAGATATTTTCCGTATAGTTCAAAATACATATCAGAGAATGTTTTCCAGCCACCACTTTGGGCGATAGCATCCTGAAAATATAGACTGATTGAATTGGCTGCATCCTTTTGTGAGCGGTCATCATCATTTTCGAACATTGCAGATTGTTTGACAAGGGGGAGAAGCTTGTTGGCAAAGTCGAGATACCATTTGTCGGTAGGTAGGACACGGGAGCGTTCGTTGGCACCCAGCCATTCTTTCATTTTAATTGCTGTCATATTTTGTTTGCTTTTTGACAAAGATAGCCTTTTTAATACATAATCTTAAAAGAGTAACGGGAATATTATTATATAATGAGTGTTTAAAGTCTTTTTAAGGCTAATTTTATGACTTGTTCCACCGGAGAATCCGGTTCTTCCTTTAAAATGGCAAGTACTACTTTTTGCGACGGGGCTTGTGCAAAGCCTAACATTGTAAGGGCTGCAATAGCTTCTTCCTGTACTTGGGCATTGGCGGCAGACATGATAGTTCCTAATGTACCGGTACCATTTGCTGCTATATTTCCTGTTTTTATTTTATCTTTTAAATCAACAATAACGCGTTGTGCCGTTTTCAGTCCTATACCTTTTACGGTTTTCAGCAGATTGGCATTTTCAGTGCTGATAACGTTTACCAGTTCTGCCGGCGAGAGGGCGGAAAGTATCATGCGTGCAGTGTTGCCACCGATGCCGGATACGGAAATCAGTAACAGAAACAGTTCGCGTTCCTGTTTGTCGGCAAAGCCATAAAGAATGTAAGCGTCTTCGCGGATAGCTTCGTAGATATACAGTTTGCACTCTTTCTTGCCTTGGATGGCGGCGTATGTATTCAGTGAAATATTAACGGCATATCCTAAGCCGTTACAGTCTATAACTGCGGTTGCCGGACTGAGTTCTGCAATTCCGCCTTTTACGTATTCTATCATATATTAAATGTGATAATGTGATAATGTGATAATGTGGTAACTCAGTAATATGGCAATCACTTTATCACTCTACCACATTATCACTTTACCACTCTATCACCCTAATTCTGTTTCTTCTGCGAATGTATGAATAATTATTGAACTTCCAGTCACTAAAAAAAGAAAAACTGTGTGAAACAGTGAGCGCTTCTTTGAACTTATATAAATGAAAATGCTTACTTTTGTGGCGATAATATAGAAAACTGATAAATAAATTCGATAAAAGAATGAAAAAAGTAAGAGCAGCCATCGTTGGTTATGGCAATATCGGGCGTTATGTGCTCGAAGCTTTGCAAGCGGCTCCCGACTTTGAAGTTGCCGGTGTGGTACGCCGTGCCGGAGCCGAGAACCGTCCTGAAGAATTGAGTAATTATCCTGTTGTTAAGAGTATTCAGGAATTGGAAGGAGTGGATGTTGCTATCCTCTGTACGCCTACTCGTAGTGTAGAGAAATATGCAAAAGAAATATTGGCTTTAGGCATCAATACGGTTGATAGCTTTGATATCCACACTGGTATTACTGATTTGCGCCGTACATTGGATGCTGAGGCTAAGGCTCATCATACAGTGTCTATCATTTCGGCCGGTTGGGATCCGGGAAGCGATTCTGTAGTTCGTACCCTATTGGAAGCGATTGCTCCGAAAGGTATTACGTATACCAATTTCGGTCCGGGTATGAGTATGGGGCATACTGTAGCCGTGAAAGCTATCGAGGGAGTAAAAGCTGCCCTTTCTATGACTATTCCTACAGGTACGGGCATCCATCGTCGTATGGTATACATCGAACTGAACGATGGTTATAACTTCGAGCAAGTTGCCGCAGCCATCAAAGCTGATCCGTATTTTGTGAATGATGAGACTCATGTGAAATTGGTTCCGAGCGTGGATGCTCTGCTCGATATGGGGCATGGTGTAAACCTGACTCGTAAAGGGGTTTCCGGTAAGACACAAAACCAACTCTTCGAGTTCAATATGCGTATTAATAATCCGGCTCTTACCGCTCAGGTGTTGGTATGTGTGGCACGTGCTACCATGCGTCAGCAACCGGGTTGCTATACAATGGTCGAAATTCCGGTGATAGACCTTCTTCCCGGCGACCGCGAAGAGTGGATTGCTCACCTGGTATAATGCACCTATAAAAAACAGATGATGCGTTTGCCTCAAACAGATTATCTGTTTGCCTCAAACGCATCATCTATTCAGGTCAAACAGACCATGTGTTTTTAGCGAACACATGGTCTGTTTCTTTTAGAAGAAGTACCTCAGTATATCGTTAAAGTTAGCCCAAATCAGCAAGCCGAACAGCAGGAACATACCAACCATTTGTGCACGTTCCATAAACTTGTCGCTTGGTTTGCGACGGGCAACGATCTCATAAATCAGGAACAGTACGTGTCCACCGTCTAATGCCGGAATAGGCAGGATATTCATAAAGGCAAGGATGATAGAGAGGAATGCCGTCATGTACCAGAATTGGTGCCAATCCCAGGTTGCGGGGAAGATGCTACCGATGGTTCCGAAACCTCCCAATTGCTTGGCTCCCTCTTTGGAGAACAAGTACTTCATTTGGCTGACATAACCCTTTAATGTCTTTACTCCCAAAGAAACACCGGCAGGGAATGAAGCAAGAAAGCTGTATTCCTGACGTGTAAAAGGCAAAAGCTTGCCTGTGTTGGCGATTGCTGTAACTCCGATTTCATATAAAGAGTCAGTATTTAGGGTAAGCGTGTCGGTTACACCGGCTCTTACGTAAGTCAATGTAATACGGTGCGGGTCTTCGGCTAAGAGTGTACCGGCAATAACTTCGCTGGTGTCTTGTGCAACGTCAGTTTTGGTATTCGTTTGAGCGTTGGCACGGCTTGTCATTTCTTCTTTAAAGTCGAAATAAGAAATAGACTTTCCATTCATTTGCGTGATGCTGTCGCCTACTTGCAGACCGGCCATTGCGGCGGGACGTCCGGGGATAATGCTGTCGATAACAAACGGATAACGGAAAGAAGCGAAACGTACACTATCCGCTAATAACTGTTCCATCATGTTTTCGGGGATGTAAACGGAGGCTTCTTGTCCACCGCGCAATACAGTAACCTGGCGGGCTTCTACAATACTGGTCAGTAAGTCGCCGTCATATCGTCCGAAAGGTACACCATCGGCAGAGATCAGTACGTCGCCGTCACGGAAGCCGATGTTTTTGGCTGTTTCGTTAAAGTCCATACCCAATGGAGCTTTTTGTACCGGAACGTATTCGTCACCCCAGGTAAAGAGTATCATGGAATAGATGAACAATGCCAGTATAAAGTTGAACAGTACACCACCTACCATAATCAGCAAACGTTGCCATGCCGGTTTGGCGCGGAACTCCCACGGCTGCATGGGTTGTTTCATTTGCTCGGTATCCATAGACTCGTCTATCATACCCGCTATTTTGACATAGCCGCCTAAAGGCAGCCAGCCGATACCATATTCTGTTTCACTGTTTTTGGGCTTAAATTTGAAGAGCGTGAACCAAGGGTCGAAGAATAAGCAAAACTTTTCTACTCGCGTCTTGAATAGACGAGCGAACAGGAAGTGTCCTCCCTCATGAACGATTACGAGTAACGAAAGACTCATGATGAGTTGTAGGGCACGAATTAAGAATGTTTCCATCTAGTTATTTTCTATTTTACGATTTACAATTTATTATTTAATAAGCGAAGCTGCTACCTTTCTGGCTTCTGCATCCGTTGCAACATAATCCTCGTAAGTGGGCTTTTGTATAAAGGAAACGCGTGACATCGTTTTTTCTATTACATCGCTCATGCCGAGAAATGATATTTCGTCCCGTAAGAAAGCCGCTACCACCACCTCGTTGGCTGCATTTACGATGCAAGGCATATTTCCGGCACGATGCAGCGCTTCATAGGCCAATGCCAGGTTGCGGAAACGGGTCGTATCCGGCTGCTCGAAGGTCAGTTCGGTGCATAACTTGAAATCCAGACGTGGAAAGGAGGCTTTGATACGTTCGGGATATGAAAATGCATATTGGATGGGCAGACGCATATCCGGCATGCCGAGTTGGGCTTTTACGGCTCCATCTTCAAATTGCACCATGGAGTGAATCACCGATTGCGGATGCACTACTACTTCTATCTGTTCAGGACGTACTCCGAATAGCCATTTGGCTTCAATCACTTCGAACCCTTTGTTCATCATCGAGGCAGAGTCAATCGTGATCTTGGCACCCATGTCCCAGTTGGGATGTTTCAGAGCTTGCGCTTTAGTAACATTTGCCAGTTGCTCCATGCTGCAAGTACGGAACGGTCCACCCGAAGCGGTCAGTATTACTTTCTCTATCTGGTTACCGATTTCTCCTGCTAAACACTGGAATACAGCAGAATGTTCAGAATCGACCGGCAAGACGGGGGTGCCGCTGACACGTGCCAGGTCGTTTACAAGCTCACCGGCCACAACGAGTGTTTCCTTGTTGGCAAGGGCTATCGGCTTGCGGGCACGAATGGCGTTCATCGTTGGCTTCAGTCCGGCATAACCCACCATAGCAGTCAGCACAATGTCGATAGGAGTTTCTGCTACAATTTGGCAGAGAGCCTCTTCGCCGGCATATACTTTGATAGGCAAGTCGGCAAGTGCTTCCTTGAGTTGCGGATATTTTGATTCGTTGGCTATGACCACTGCTTCGGGCTTAAACTTACGTGCTTGGGCAATAAGGTCATCCACGCGATTGTTGGCAGTCAACACGTACGCTTCATATTGGTCGGGATGTTCTTCAATGACCTGCAACGCTTGTGTACCGATAGAACCGGTAGAACCAAGAATGGCTATTTGTTTCTTCATAACTTAAAATACAATATATAGTTCCGGATTCACCGACCTGCCCTTATGCCATAATTCAAAGTGCAGATGTGGTCCGGTGGTTAATTGTCCGGTGTTTCCTACTAAAGCAATGGCTTCACCGGCTTTTACTGTGTCACCTTCGCGTTTCAACAATGAACCGCAATGCTTGTAGACGGACACGAAATCTTGATTGTGCTGTACTTGTATCACGTAGCCGGTTTCGGCTGTATAGGCACTAAGTATAACGGTACCATCGAGCGTTGCCAGTACGCTTTCGCCCGGATTGGCGGCGATGTCTGTGCCGAAGTGCCGTCTGTCTGCATTGAATGTAGACGAAATCATACCACGGGTAGGGCGGTAGAAGATCAATCCGTCCACTTCGGGACGGGAGGTGATACTTGTCAGATTATATTTTTCTGTTTCCTCGTATTGTTTACGGAACTCAGCCTCACGTTCTGTACGCTCCATCAGAGAGTCTTCGCGTATGTTCGTCAAGGAGTCGATAGACTGAACCGTATCTGCTTTTATTTTCCCTTGGAAGATATCCTGGATATTCATAATGTAGAGATTCTGCCTGTTCACCAGTTGTTGGAGTGAATCTACGCGCAGCGCATTCTCTACCACTTGGGCACGAATTTCACTGTTCATATATCCGGGCAGATAGTTGCGAAGGGGGGTAAAAGCAATAATCACAGCTGCTATCAAGAACAGCACGGTCAGTACGGAGAGTAGCACGGAAATTCCGTTCAGTTTAGATACACGGAGTCCTACCACTTCTTCAAGAGTATTCTCGTTGATGATAGTCAGCTTATATTTGAACTTGATATTGTTCCAAAAAGCCTTACTGCGTTTCTTATTCCTTTTCTTCTTTGTCTCCAATATACCTTTATATTATAACCACTAATAACTAATAACTTATAACTATCTCACGCCTCTTCCGTATCTTCCAGCGACAACAGCCCTTCCGGTAGATCTACCGTGATAACTTTATGTTTTTGGTCGATATTGACAATGAAATCTTCCTGAGCGGGAATCAGTAATTCTTCTCCCTTATAGTCCACCACAAACAGGGTGTTGATGGTAGAGTTGTCTACCTCAATCACTTCACCCAACTTGCCGTGGTGAATTTCTTCCATACGGAATCCTACAAAGAAATCCCAACTCAGTTCATCCGTTTCCGCATCTTCCGCATGCTTGGCAGGGAAGTAGACTTCGATATTAGTGAACATACGGGCACGTTCTGCCGTATCTACTCCTTCGAGCTTGACGAGCGCGGTAGTTTCAGACCGGAAGCGGTATTCTTCTAAAAAGAAGGGAACCAAAATTCCATCCAGCAGGCAGATCAGATATTCAGCTTCCACCCGGTCGAAGATATCATCCGTAAAAGTGAACGATAACTCTCCGTGTATCCCGTGCGGCTTGTTGAATATACCAATTTTATATACTTCCTCTTTTCTTATCATCTTACCATCTTATCACTTTATCACCTTTTATCACCTTAATCACCTTCTCCCTATTCCATTCTCGTAATCCTTGCCCCAAGTGCATTGAGTCGTCCTTCTATATTCTGATACCCCCGGTCTATCTGCTCAATGTTGTGTATCCGGCTGATGCCGTCGGCACTCATGGCAGCTATCAGCAGGGCAATACCTGCACGGATATCGGGGGAAGTCATGTTGCCGCCACGCAGTTTCAGTCCGTGGTTATGACCTATAACTACTGCCCGGTGTGGATCGCAAAGAATGATTTGTGCTCCCATATCAATCAGTTTGTCTACAAAGAACAGGCGGCTTTCGAACATCTTCTGATGAATCAGCACGCTTCCCTTTGCTTGGGTGGCAACTACCAGCATTACGCTCAGTAAGTCAGGAGTAAGTCCCGGCCAGGGAGCATCGGCAATGGTCATGATAGAACCGTCGATAAAGGATTCTATCTGGTAACTATCTTGTGCCGGTACATATATATCGTCTTCCCGTTGTTCCATCTTAATGCCGAGGCGTCGGAAGCTGTCGGGGATGATTCCCAGGTTTTCGTATGAAACATTCTTGATTGTCAGTTCACTTCTTGTCATTGCTGCCATACCAATGAAACTACCCACTTCGATCATGTCGGGAAGGATGGTATGTTCGGTACCATTCAACTCGTCTACACCCTCTATGGTAAGAAGGTTGGAGGCAATACCTCCGATCTTGGCACCCATGCGGTTCAACATCTTGCAGAGTTGCTGTATGTAAGGTTCGCAAGCGGCGTTGTAGATGGTGGTTTTACCTTTTGCCAGTACAGCCGCCATGACGATGTTGGCGGTTCCTGTCACAGAGGCTTCGTCCAGCAACATATAGGTACCATGAAGCTTATCTGCTGATATTTCGTAGACTTCACGCATTTCATTATACGCAAAGTTAGCACCCAAATTCTGAATGCCGATAAAGTGAGTGTCCAAACGGCGACGTCCTATTTTGTCTCCGCCCGGCTTGGATATCATTGCTTTGCCGAAGCGTGCCACCATTGGGCCTACCAGCATCACCGAACCGCGCAGGCTGGAACATCTCTTCAGGAAAGCATCACTTTCCAGATAGGCAAAGTCTACATTTGAAGCCTGAAAGCTGTAGGTATCGATGCCTTTCTTTGCTACACTAACTCCCATATCCCGCATCAATTGGATGAGGTTGTTGACGTCCAGGATATCCGGTATGTTATGCACAGTTACCTCTTCGCCAGTGAGTAGCGTGGCGCAGATAATCTGCAATACCTCGTTCTTCGCTCCTTGGGGGTAGATGTCACCGGAAAGGCTGTGTCCTCCTTCGATTACAAATGATGCCATGAATTTAGTTATTAGTTATTAGTTATTAGTTATTTGTTGGTGTCGCTTGCAGCGTGTCAGCGCATGAAATATAAGCAAATCACTAATCACTAATCATTAATCACTGATTTAATATTTTCTCTTATTGTTCCGGTTATTGTCTCTCCGGTTATTCTGATTGTTCATCTTCGGACGATAGTTCATTTCAATCCGCTCTGCCATCAGGCGAACGATACTATCAGTCATCTGAAGTTTACCTTTGGATAGCTCGTCCAGGTCGTCGGCAATCTTGCGGTCGTCTACGGTGTCTTTGTTCCACGCCATGTAGTCTTTCTTCATGTGGTTGCAGATGAGGGCTATCAGGTTTTGTCTTTCATCACCTTCGGGGAAGTCGATGGCTTTCTTTATCAGTACCTCTAATGTACGGCCATAATGACGGTAGCGAATCTTGGTACTGGGATATGGAACTGATTCCGGTTTGGTACAGAGATTGTCTTTACGGATTATTTCGTAAGGGTAATCTATGTCCAGTGCAAAGTTGGCCATGATGGCAAGATGATCCCACAATTTATGTTTGAAGTCGGGTACATCGCGCAAATGAGGAAACATATTACCCATGATGTTGATAATCGTGTTAGCGCAACGTTGGCGTTCTGCACGATCTTCAATTGTCAATGCGTGGTCTACCATATTTTGAATGCTGCGACCATATTCGGGCAGAGGCATTCGTTTTTGTTGGGTGTTATATTGCATACTTTTTAAATTAAGAATGAAGAATTAAGAATGAAGAATGAATGTAACCTTATGCCGCATGGCAATTCTTCATTCTTCATTCCTCATTATATTAGTTTTTTGGGTTGGCTTGCTACAAACTCTTTCAGGTAGAAGGGTTCGAAATAAGCTACATCTTTGAAATCTTTTTCGGCAATGGCCTTTTCTGCCAAGGGAAACATCATCTTGGCGAGTGGACGGATGTCATCGATGAAGTGAGCGTTTGGATGCGTAATCTTATCCTTGCACTTGGCTGCACCGTCACCGAAGAAGTAAACAGGCTGCTTGTCAAGAAATTCAAGATAGGTGTTTTCATCCACAATGTCGGCAGCGATGTCGCGTACTGTTTTCAGGGAGCGGTCATAAATGGCTGCATATACTTCCATACGGCGGGCATCTATCATGGGGCAAAGCAGTGCGTCTTCGGGCAGTTGTTCGTGGTAGAGCAGTACCGGTACGCATTGTACCTTTAATGTGGGTAGTCCGATAAGGGGCAGGTTGCGACCGTAGCAAACACCCTTCGCCATAGAAACCCCGATACGCAGACCTGTATACGAACCGGGTCCGCAACTTACGGCTACCGCATCTAAGGGCATAGCATGGCTGTCGGCAAACGACAACGCTTCATCCACAAATACCCCCAACGAAACGGCGTGGGAGGGACCGTTCAGGTCTTCTTTTGAAAATACATTTTGTCCATCTTCGCTCACGGCAACGGAGCATGCGGAAGTGGAAGTCTCAATGTGCAAGATACACGACATAGTCTTTTCTGAATTAAATTGACGCAAATTTACGTGTTTATTTTCAGTTATAAAAATATTCGTGTACTTTTGCACAAAACTCAATAAGCATTATGATACAATCCATGACTGGGTATGGCAAAGCTACTGCCGAACTGCCCGATAAAAAAATCAACGTTGAAATTAAGTCTCTCAATAGTAAAGCAATGGACTTGTCGACACGCATTGCTCCCCTTTACCGGGAAAAGGAAATTGAAATCCGTAACGAAATAGCGAAAGTGCTGGAGCGCGGTAAGGTTGATTTCAGTCTTTGGATTGATAAGAAAGATGCTGAGCAATTGATTACTCCCATTAACCAAGAGGTGGTAGTAGCTTATTATAATCGGATGAAAGAGATTTCTGCCACTACCGGTATTCCCGAACCCGAAGACTGGTTTTCTACTTTGCTTCGTATGCCGGATGTAATGAGTAAGAATGAAATACAGGAATTGGGTGACGAAGAATGGGCTATGGTTCGCGTGGCTGTAGAAGAGGCTATCCAACATTTGGTGGATTTCCGCAAACAGGAAGGCGCCGCTTTGGAAAAGAAGTTCCGTGAGAAAATTGCTAATATCGGTCGTCTGCTGGAAGCCGTTGCTCCTTACGAAAAAGAACGGGTTGACAAGGTGAAAGAGCGCATTACCGACGCGTTGGAAAAGACTCTGAGCGTGGATTACGATAAAAACCGCCTGGAGCAGGAACTCATCTATTATATAGAAAAGTTGGATGTGAACGAAGAAAAGCAACGCCTTGCCAATCACTTGAAGTACTTCATCAATACGTTGGAAAGCGGAAACGGCCAAGGAAAGAAACTTGGTTTCATCGCTCAGGAGATGGGACGTGAAATCAACACTTTGGGCAGCAAATCCAATCATGCCGAAATGCAAAAGATTGTAGTTCAGATGAAGGACGAGCTGGAACAGATCAAAGAACAGGTATTGAACGTAATGTAATCTGCATAATGGGTAAACTTATCATTTTCTCAGCACCTTCAGGTTCGGGCAAGTCGACGATCATTAACTATTTGCTGACTCAAAACCTGAATTTGGCTTTCTCTATTTCAGCCACCAGTCGCCCGCCGCGCGGCACCGAGAAGGATGGAGTGGAATATTTCTTCCTCACTCCCGAAGAATTTCGCAGCCGGATAGCTAATGATGAATTTCTGGAATATGAAGAAGTCTATCAAGATCGTTTCTACGGTACCTTGAAGGCACAGGTAGAGAAGCAATTGGCTGCAGGGCAGAATGTAATCTTCGACGTTGATGTAGTAGGCGGTTGCAATATCAAGAAGTATTATGGTGAACGGGCGTTATCCGTTTTCGTCCAGCCCCCTTCGGTTGAAGAATTGCGCAAGCGGCTTGTAGGCCGGGGTACGGATGCTCCTGAGGTTATAGAAAGCCGTGTGGCGAAGGCCGAATATGAGCTGACCTTTGCTCCGAAGTTCGACACGGTGATTGTAAACGATGATCTGGAAACTGCCAAGGCAGAAGCATTGAAAGTAATCAGTCAATTCCTGGAATCATGAGCAGCATAGGACGTAAACCCTTCTTTCAGATAAAAAACGGCTCGAAAGCGAATAAGATACTATTAGTTATCAATGTAGTGCTATTCTTTGCGGCATTGGTTATTTCGGTTCTCGATGTAAATGCCAAGGAATATATTGCAGCGGTAGCTATGGTATTTGTCATGTTCCTGACAGGAGCCAATGCCTATGGATGCTGGAAGCGCTTGAAGCTGCATTGATAGTATCTTAATTACTCATTCTTAATTCTTCATTCTTCATTGAAAATAGGTATCTTCAGCGGTTCGTTCAATCCGATACACATCGGACATTTGGCTCTCGCAAACTATCTTTGTGAATACGAGGGCTTGGATGAAGTATGGTTCGTGGTCAGTCCGCACAATCCGCTGAAGGAAGAAGATGTGCTGATGGACGATGAGTTTCGCCTGAAGTTGGTGCAGCTTGCCATTGAAGGTTATCCTAAGTTCCGCGCATCCGATTTTGAGTTTCGTCTTTCCCGTCCATCCTACACCGTTCATACCTTGGACGAGTTGAAGAAAGCCTATCCCGAGCACACCTTCCATCTGATCATGGGTTCGGACAATTGGTTGCTCTTTCCCCGTTGGCATCAGTCGGAACGTATCCTTGCCGAAAATCATATTCTTGTTTATCCCCGTCCCGGCTATCCGGTGGATGCCGCCTCTTTACCCGCAAATGTAAAACTCGCCTCTTCTCCTGTCTTTGAAATCAGCTCTACTTTTATCCGCACGGCGCTGGACGAAGGAAGAGATGTCCGCTACTTCCTCCATCCCTCTGTTTATGAAGCGTTGAAACAGCTATAGATAATTCCGCCTCTTTCGGCTTTACCAAAAAAATGTTGATCGCTTTTTTACCCTCATACCCTCATAGATTCTCTGTATCCCTTTGTTAGTCGGTGTTTCAGGTATGAGAGTAACTATGAGAGTAGCTATGAGGGTAGACTTTTGCCCTCATACACTATATTTGTCGTATTATTCCCTCGCTCTCTGATTTATTCTGCTTACCTTTGCAGTAACAAAACTTTATATAAAATGAAAGATTTCGATTTCTTGCAGGTGCCTTACGGTTTTGGTTTGTGTGCCTCTTCCGATTGTTCAAAAGCCTCAACTTGCCTGCGTCATATAGCCTTAGAACATGCTCCGGCAAACCGTCCCTTCCTTCCGACCTTGACTCCCGCTAAACTGAAAGCCATGAAAGGGAAATGCGAATATTACCGTCCGAACGAAACAGTGCGCTATGCCAAAGGTTTTACACGTACGATGGAATCCCTGACTGTTGGCGTCTCCGGTACATTCCGATGGCGGCTTATTGGTTATTTCGGTCGCAAGAACTACTACCTTGCCCGCAAGGGCGACTGGCTGATAAAACCTGCCGACCAGCAATATATCATCCGTTTGGCCAAAGATTGCGGCCTTCAACTCGAAGACTATTTTGATGCCTATGTAGATGGTTACAACTGGGGAGATTGAACAGGCCTGCTGCATCAGTTCCTCTTTTCGTTGCTCCCTATAACTCGTTGTACCCTCCTGAAAAGGGCGCTTTATTATGCCATTCGCCAATAGATATCTTCTTCATGTATAGTCTGTTGCAGTTTCCTGCCTATAGGAAACGATCGTTTCTTGCGATGGGAACGCACGTTTCTCCTTGTGGGAACGAGCGTTTCTCTTTATGGAAACTGTAGTTTCTCCTTATGGGAACGGGCGTTCCCGCTTGTGGAAACGGGTGTGATTGCTTGTGGAAACGGACGCAACTGCCTGTGGGTACCGTTTTACTCAGATGAGTTTGTGCGGGTAATACAGTCATTGTTGTCGATTTCGTAGTGTGGAATAGAAAACGAATGGATATATTTGCAAATCTTTCTATTAATAGGTTCCTTTGTGTGTAAATATTCAACGTGATTTCGCTGTTGCAATTCACTCGAATAATACTATAAACTTGTAAAGTATGAATTGGTATATATATTGGCATTTAGCCGTAGAAGAATATTGTAATGAAATGTGTAGTTTTCCATCTAAAAAACACAGACTTTTATTTGCACTGACCTCTTTATCCATAATGATAATCTGCGGCTTTCTTATTCAGCTTGCCGGGCGGAAGCTGGCAATCCCTCTCCTTGAGAG
This sequence comes from Bacteroidota bacterium, assembly GCA_023458215.1. The sequence goes on along the minus strand of JAEXAJ010000161.1, from coordinate 57,331 downwards.
CCATGCCATTAAAATCGGTGTCGCACTGGGAGTTGTAGATTGTATATTATTTTATGATGGTAGCAAGCGCTACCGAAGATGGAGAAGTGCATACGAGAAATGCCGCACGGATGAGAAGGATATGGGATGCTTTATTCTTGCCTGCCTCGCCTTCGCTGGTATGCTCTTCATTCTTTATACTGAATTCGGGGCGCTGCTATGAGCTAATTGATATCTATCCGGAAGGCGGGATATGGTAGGAGAAACCACCCCTCTTCCCTCGTGAAATGTGCATGGCGCCGTGTGGAAACAAGAGCGGTATATTGGGAAGTTGTCGATAGGAATATAAGGGCTATCTTCAGAAATAGATGAAAAAAATAGACTTTATTGCCCAACATAGTAAATTATTCGTTTTTATTTTATACTTTTACTTACTGATAACCTAAGTTGTGACAATACAATTTCTAATGTCTAATATGAATCTAAAAGAAGAACAAGAATTAAAGAGTGAAAATCAACGACTGAAAGATGAATTGAATATGCTGAGAAAGAAAGTAAAATTACTTGAAATTGCTCAGTCATCCAGTAAATTTTCGCAGTTCTTAATGGACGAAAAAGAAGCGCATCAGATGATGAGAGCCATTTTTCACGAACTTCCTTCGGCCATTCTTATCAAAGATATAGAAGATGATTATCGCTTTTACATTATCAATAAAAAGTTTGAGCAGATGTGCAATCTGCCCAAAGAATTATTGATAGGCAAGACGGACTATGAGGTTTTTCCGAAAGAGGAAGCTGACAAATACCGCAGGGATGATATGGAAGCCTCTAATTATACCGAAGCCGCTCCTATGCTGATCCACGAAGTAGTAACCTCTCCCGACCGCGGCGTCAGTACTCATTTGCAAACCATTAAATTCTCTTTCTCTTTTAGGGGTAGAAAGCTACTGGTATGCGTGGGTGATGACGTTACTTTGCAGCATCAGATGATGGATCAACTGAAGGATGCGTTGGATAAAGCGGAGCAGGCGGACAGGCTTAAATCGCAGTTCATAGCCAATATGAGCCACGAAATTCGGACGCCGTTGAATTCCATTGTCGGATTTTCGCAACTAATTATCGAAGCGGAAAGTAGGGAGGAACGTGAGGAGTACAATCGCATTGTTACACTCAATAATAATCTGTTACTGACTCTCTTCGATGACATTCTGAACCTTTCGATATTGGATTCCGGTAAAATGACTTTTAAAAATAAGAGGTTTAACTTCTCTGCCATGTTCAACGATCTTGCGCTCCAGATGGAAGAGAAAGTAAGTAATCCGAATGTGGAGTTTATCACTGAAAATCCGCTTAAGGAATTGATGGTCAAGACAGATCGCGATCGTTTGACCCAAATTGTCAGCAACTTTATTACCAATGCCGTGAAATTTACTAAACGTGGATATATCAAGATGGGGTATGCTTGTAAGGACAACGGACTGGATATCTATGTAGAGGATACAGGCATGGGCATTGAGAAACAGAATTTGTCGAAAATATTCGATCGTTTCAAAAAACTGAATACTTTTATACAAGGCACCGGATTAGGACTACCCATCTGTAAGACTATTGCCGAGCAAATGGGAGGTAAGATCCGGGTGGAATCAGAATACGGTAAAGGTTCGGTCTTTCATGTATGGCTTCCGTGCCTGAGCCGTTGATGGGCTGAAATGTGAGATACAGAAAAGGCGGGAAACTTTATAGCGTCCCGCCTTTCTTCTTTATAATATTCTATGGCTTACAGAATATCTTGATAGCTTACAAAATGCCTTGTGCCATCATGGCTTTGGCTACCTTCATAAATCCGGCAACGTTGGCACCCTTCACGTAGTTTACGTAACCATCGGGTTCGGTACCGTATTGTACGCAAGCGGCGTGGATGTTCTTCATGATGCTCTTCAGCTTCTCATCAACTTCTTCGCTGCTCCAGCCCAGTTTGATGGAGTTCTGAGTCATTTCAAGACCTGATACGGATACACCACCTGCATTGGCTGCCTTACCCGGAGCATAGAGAATCTTAGCATCCTGGAATACTTTGATGGCTTCGGGAGTAGAAGGCATGTTAGCGCCTTCGGATACAGCCATTACACCGTTGGCAACCAATTGGCGGGCGTGATCGCCGTTCAATTCGTTTTGAGTGGCCGAAGGCAAAGCGATGTCGGCTTTTTCGCCCCAAGGTTTTGCTCCTTCTACATATTTAACGCCCGGATATTGCTCGGCATATTCGCGGATACGGCCACGGTAGTTGTTCTTCAAGTCCATGATGTAATCCAGTTTCTCGCGGTCGATACCTGCGGGGTCGTAAACGTAACCGTCAGAGTCGGACATGGTCAGTACTTTACCACCCAGTTCCAATACTTTTTCGGCAGTATACTGAGCTACGTTACCCGAACCGGAGATAAGACAAGTTTTGCCCTTCAAATCTGTGCCTTTAGCGGCAAGCATTTCCATCAGGAAGTAGATGTTACCGTAACCGGTAGCTTCCGGACGAATCAATGAACCGCCAAATTCGCGGCCTTTACCGGTGAAAGTTCCTGTAAATTCGTGAGTCAGCTTCTTATACATACCGAACATGAAACCTACTTCGCGGCCACCTACACCGATGTCACCGGCAGGAACGTCAGTTTCAGGACCGATGTGGCGCCATAGTTCCAGCATGAATGCCTGAACGAAACGCATTACTTCGGCGCTTGACTTGCCACGAGGAGAGAAGTCCGCTCCACCTTTACCACCACCCATAGGCAGCGTAGTCAGCGAGTTCTTGAAAGTCTGCTCAAAAGCAAGGAACTTCAAGATAGACAAGTTTACAGAAGCGTGGAAACGGATACCGCCTTTGTACGGGCCAATGGCGTTGTTGTGCTGTACACGATAGCCCATATTGGTTTGTACATTGCCTTTATCATCTACCCAAGTAACACGGAATTGGTAAACACGCTCGGGGATGCAAAGACGTTCAATCAGGTTAGCTTTGTCAAACTCCGGATGCTTGTTGTACTCTTCTTCAATCGTAGAAAGTACTTCTTCTACTGCTTGATGATACTCCGGTTCGTTGGGGAACCGTCTTTTCAAATCTTCTAATACCTTAGCTGCGTTCATAATCTTAATTACTTTTATTGGTTATAGTTTATTTTATATCGTAATGTTAGAATGTGGCACTCATTTCCCTATCACTTTATCACCCTACCACCATCTTCTTCTTCTCTTATTGCGGTTGCAAAAGTAAACATAAAAATGATACAAGCAAACAATTTATAAAGAAAATGCGGTATAAAACAACATTTTTATTGTTTTATACCGCAAAAAGGAATAAAAAGATAATATTTAATCTCTTCTGAGAGACTTTATGACGGGAATAAATACTAATCCTGCCGAAATGATAAGCATTGATATCATTGGGCCATCAATTCGTTCGGCTGTTGTTAGTACAATGTAGCAAAGTGCTGCCCAAAGCAGTACGATGCAAACCATTTGGAATTTAGATAAAGGCTTTCTCATTTACCGGCTTTCTTTTTTTCGACAATGGCATCGATTACTGCCACTGCGGTGATATTTACGATATCGCGTACCGAACTCTCGAAGTCGGTAAAGTGGATCGGCTTGTTCAGTCCCATCTGGATAGGGCCGATGAACTCAGTGTCCGGGTCCATGGCTTGCAACAACTTGTAACTGGTGTTGGCGGAGCTCAGATTAGGGAAGATCAGTGTATTCACATCTTTACCTTTCAACTTGGTAAACGGGTATTTGGCATCACGCAGTTCGCGGTTCATGGCAAAGTTCAGCTGCATTTCGCCGTCGATGGCCCAATCAGGATATGTCTTCTGCAAATGGTCGATAGCGGCATGTACCTTGGCAGGGCTGCCACTGGTGTCGGAACCGAAGTTAGAGTAAGAAAGCATGGCAATGTTGGGGGTATGGTTGAAGAACCGTACGGTATGTTCGGCCAAGCGTGCCACGTCAATCAGAGTCTCTGCATCAGGATGGCGGTTGATTAATGTGTCGGCAAAGAAATAAGTTCCCTTTTTGGAATTCAGGATTTGCATGGTAGCAAAATGCTTGTATTCCGGACGGATACCTATCACTTCTTTAGCCACCTTGATAGTATTGCTATATTTAGTATATAAACCGGTGATGAAGGCATCGGCTTCTCCGGTTTCTACCATCATCATACCGAAATAGTTGCGTTCGAACATCTTATCATTGGCTTCCTCGTAGGTGGCACCTTCGCGGGCACGTTTCTCTGACAGGATGCGGGCATAACGTTCGCGGCGGGGAGCTTCGTCCGGGTGACGCAGGTTTACGATTTCAATACCCTCAAGGCTGAGGTCGAGTTCTTTGGCAAGCTTCTCGATGGCTTCGTCGTTACCTAATATAATGGGATGGCAGATACCTTCGGATTTGGCTTCGACGGCGGCTTTCAGCATGTTGGGGTGTACGCCTTCGGCAAATACTACCCGTTGCGGGTTTTGGCGGGCAGTTTCATAAAGTTGGCGGGTAAGCTTGCTTTCGTAACCCATCAGTTCGCGCAGGTGCACGCAGTAAGCATCCCAATCTTCGATGGTGGTGCGGGCTACGCCGCTTTCCATGGCGGCACGGGCTACGGCACACGAAACTTCTGTAATGAGGCGTGGGTCAACCGGTTTCGGAATAAAATAGTTACGGCCGAAGCTGAGGTTGTTTACATGATATGCTTCGTTCACAACATCGGGCACGGGTTGCTTGGCAAGATTGGCGATAGCGTGTACGGCGGCAATCTTCATTTCTTCGTTGATGGCCTTGGCTTGTGTGTCGAGCGCACCGCGGAAGATGTAGGGGAAACCGATTACATTATTAATCTGGTTGGGATAGTCGCTGCGTCCGGTTGCCATCAATACATCGGGACGGGCAGCCATAGCCTCTTCGTATGAGATCTCGGGCGTCGGGTTTGCCAATGCGAAAACGATGGGCGATGCAGCCATGCTGCGTACCATGTCTTGTGAAAGGACATTTCCTTTGGAAAGCCCGAGGAATACGTCAGCCCCTTTGATGGCTTCTTCCAAAGTATGAATATCGGTGCGGTCGGTAGCAAAGTAACGCTTCTGTTCATTCAGGTCGGTACGGGCTTTGCTGATAACCCCTTTACTATCCAGCATGACGATATTTTCGAGGCGTGCTCCCAATGAAACGTACAGCTTGGTACAAGATACGGCAGATGCGCCGGCACCGTTGACTACAATCTTTACTTCCTCGATTTTCTTGTCGGCTACTTGCAGGGCATTTACTAATCCGGCACTGGAGATGATAGCCGTGCCATGCTGGTCATCGTGCATCACGGGGATGTCGAGTTCCTCTTTCAGGCGGCGTTCTATTTCGAAACATTCCGGAGCTTTGATGTCTTCCAGATTGATACCGCCGAAGGTGGGAGCGATGGCTTTTACCGCCTCAATGAACTTTTCGGGGTCTTTTTCATCTACTTCGATATCGAATACATCGATTCCGGCGTAGATTTTGAATAACAAACCTTTTCCTTCCATTACCGGCTTGCCGCTTAGGGCGCCGATATCTCCCAATCCGAGCACTGCGGTTCCGTTGGAAATAACTGCTACAAGATTACCTTTAGCCGTGTATTTATACGCATCCTGCGGATTCTTTTCGATTTCGAGACACGGTTCGGCAACGCCGGGAGAGTAAGCGAGCGAAAGATCTGTTTGAGTACTGTAGGGCTTTGTCGGCACCACTTCTATTTTGCCGGGTTTGCCCTGTGAATGATAGAGCAAAGCGGCTTCTTTGGTTATCTTGGCCATGGTAGTTAGTTAATTGAGTTATAATTTGGACGCAAATGTAGGGATAAAAGTTCTAAACTGTAGCTCGCAATGGATAATTTCTATTAGAATTATCAGCCAATTAGCTAAAAATGATTATTTTTGGCGTTGGTTAAAAGTATCACCCCCATTTATAAACTTAACACATTATTATCATGAGAACTTTAAAACTTCCTTTAACGGGATTATTACTTTGCGTAATGACACTATTTGCAGGATGTAAGTCGACGAAAGAACAAAAAGCACCGGTTGCCTTAACCTGGGAAATGGGTGCAAGCGACATCGAACCAGGGTATTACGAGAATACTTTCATTCTCAAAAACATTTCTAAAGAACCTCTCACCAAAGACTGGGTTATCTATTACTCACAACTTCCCCGTGGTATAAAACAAAAAGAGAACTCTCCGGTAAAGGTAGATGTAGTGAATGGTAACTTCTTCAGAATGTATCCCACGGACAACTTCACTCCATTGGCTCCCGGCGATTCCATGCGAATCACTTTCCTGTGTACTTATAAATTAGATAGAAATTCGCATGTACCCGAAGGGACTTACTGGCTGGGACTGGATGGCGGACCGCTTCCCATTGCGTTGACCGTACTTCCCTTGCCGTCGCCCGAAAATATGAAAGGTTATCCGGACGCTACCAAGATATATGAGTCCAATCTTCGTCTGGCAAATGCGCCTGCGCTGGATCAATCGGATATATTGCCGTCGGTAAAGAAGGCAACACCAATGTATGGGGTTGTTGAGTTAGATGGCAAGGTAGCTTTGAAGTTTCCCAAAGAATTTTCCGGTGAAGCCAAACTACTCAAAGAAAATCTTGCCGGTTACGGTTTAGAGGTCGTTGATAGCGCTCGTTTGACAATTGCTCTGGAGCCCCTTGCCGATCAGAATGAAGCTGTAAACGATGAGTACTATAATTTAAGAATAGGCGATGGTTGGATAAAGATCAGTGCAAATACCCCTCATGGCATCTTTAACGGTACGCAAACCTTGCTGGCTATGCTGAAAGGCAAGCAAGCTCCTTATAAACTGGGAGGAATAAAAATAGAGGATTATCCTGACTTGGGCTATCGCGGACAAATGATTGATATTGCCCGTAACTTCACTACCGTTGAGAATATGAAGAAACTGGTGGACCTGTTCGCTTCTTATAAGATGAATGCCTTGCATTTCCACTTCTCGGATGACGAAGCCTGGCGCCTCGAAATCCCCGGCCTGGAAGAGTTGACTGCCGTAGGAAGCCGTCGCGGACATACAATGGATGAAAGCGAGAATCTCTATCCCTGCTATGACGGAGGATTTGATCCTAATGCTGCTACCGTAGGAAATGGATATTACTCGCGTGCCGAATTTATCGACTTGCTGAAATATGCTACCGAAAGACATGTCCGCATCATCCCCGAAATCGAATCTCCGGGACATGCCCGTGCCGCTATCGTATCTATGAAGGCCCGCTATAACAAGTATATCAAGACCGATCCCGAGAAGGCGAATGAATATATACTGAATGATCCGCAAGATACTTCCCGTTACTCTTCCGCTCAATACTATACGGACAATGTGATGAACGTTGCCCTGCCTTCTACCTACCGCTTTATGGAGAAGGTGATTCAGGAAATTGCCGCCATGTATAAGGAAGCAGGCGCTCCGCTGGCTACCATACATCTGGGTGGCGACGAAGTTCCGCATGGCGTATGGGAAGGCTCTCCCAAGTGTCAGGAGTTGATGAAGGAGAAGGGGATGACGCAGATACACGACTTGTCTGAGTATTTCATCACACAACTGGGAGATATCATGCAGAAGAACGGCATGAAGTTCAGCGGTTGGCAGGAAGTGGCTTTGGGACATACCGAGCAAGCACATCAGCAGTTGAGAAACCAAGCTGCCGGCGTATATTGCTGGAACACTGTTCCGGGATATGACGAAGTGGTTTATCAGACCGCCAACAACGGTTATCCGGTGATTCTTTGCAACGTGGGTAATTTCTATATGGACATGGCTTACAACGGCCATCCCGATGAACGCGGACTTGACTGGGGAGGGTATGTAGATGAAACCATTTCTTTTGCGATGCTTCCTTTCAGTATTTATCGTTCTTTGCGTACAAATATGGCAGGCGATCCGATTGATTTGAATGCTGCCGGAAAAGGAAAGACTCAACTTACCGAAGCCGGTAAAAAGAACATTATGGGTGTACAGGGACAACTCTTCGCAGAAACTATCCGTAATTTTGAGGGACTGGAATATCTCCTTTTCCCAAAAATGATGGGACTGGTAGAACGTGGTTGGAATGCACATCCAGCATGGGAGGCTTTGTCCGGAGCTAAGGAGCAACAGACATTCAATCAAGCTTTGGCACTTTATACTCAGGAAATCAGTGAAAAAGAAATGCCTTACTGGACAAAGAAAGGTACTAACTTCCGCATAGCCCTTCCGGGATTAATGCTGAAGGATGGCAATCTTTATGCAAATGTGATCATAAACGGTGCCGAGATACGTTATACTACAGATGGCACAGAACCGAATGCTCAATCAACTTTATGGGAGGCACCGGTGAAGTGCGATGCTTCGGTGGTTATAGCGAAAGCATTTTATTTGGGAAAAGAAAGTTTACCGATTATGCTTAAAACGAACTAACGTTAATAGTGACTTTACCTAAAAGTCTGAATGATAGAATAAAAAACTTCCGCTAAGTAAAGGTTATCTTAGCGGAAGTTTTTTATTATGTTTTTTTATGCGTTCAGCGCCTGCTCGATATCCGCAATAATATCACCTGCATTCTCTATACCTACCGAGAAGCGAATCAAGTCGGGACGTATACCGGCTTCCAACAGTTGTTTGTCCGAAAGTTGGCGGTGTGTATGGCTGGCGGGATGCAGCACACAAGTCCGGGCATCGGCCACGTGAGTAACGATAGCAGCCAGCTTCAATGAATCCATGAACTTGATAGATACGTCGCGTCCGCCTTTCAGACCGAAGGTGACAACGCCGCAAGAACCGTTCGGCATGTATTTTTGTGCCAGTTCGTGGTACTTGTCGCCCGGAAGACCGCAATAGTTTACCCAAGCCACTTTATCGTTCTTGGAGAGATATTCGGCAACGGCTTGTGCGTTCTTGCAGTGTTGAGGCATGCGCAGGTGCAACGTTTCAAGACCGATATTCAGCAGGAAAGCGTTCTGCGGAGACTGGATGCTGCCGAGGTCACGCATTAGTTGGGCGGTAGCTTTGGTGATATAAGCCATTTTGCCAAAGGCCTTCGTATAAGTCAGCCCGTGGTAAGACTCGTCCGGCGTACAAAGTCCGGGGAATTTATCGGCGTACTTGTCCCAATCGAAGTTACCGCTATCTACCACGGCACCACCTACACTGGTGGCATGTCCGTCCATATATTTAGTGGTAGAGTGCACCACGATATCTGCACCCCACTCGAACGGACGGCAATTGATAGGCGTAGGGAAGGTGTTGTCCACAATCAAAGGCACGCCGTGGCTGTGGGCGATGCGGGCAAACTTTTCGATGTCGAGCACTTCCAACGTCGGATTGGAAATTGTCTCACCGAACAAAGCTTTGGTATTCGGGCGGAAAGCGGCGGAGATTTCTTCTTCGCTGGAATCAGGGTTAACGAAGGTCACGTCGATTCCGAGTTTCTTCATCGTAGTGCCGAACAGATTGAAAGTGCCTCCATAAATAGTAGAGGAGCAAACAAAGTGATCGCCTGCTTCGCAAATATTGAAGAGAGCATAGAAATTGGCAGACTGACCGCTACTGGTGAGCATGGCGGCAACACCTCCTTCAAGGGCGGCTATCTTTGCGGCAACAGCATCATTCGTAGGGTTTTGCAGACGGGTGTAGAAATAACCACTGTCTTCGAGGTCGAACAAGCGTGCCATTTGTTCACTGGTTTCGTATTTGAAAGTTGTGCTCTGATAGATGGGGAGTACACGAGGCTCGCCTTTTTTAGGAGTCCATCCTGCTTGTACGCAGAGGGTTTCCGGCTTGAATTGTTTTGCCATAATGCTATCTTATTAAAAGTTTCTTTGTTTATAATCGCGTAAGTTGTCGCAAAAGTAGGGAAAAAAATATAATTTTGTGCGTAAGTATAGTAAAATGCTTTAATTTAGCGGCTGAAAATCTGCTATCAATATAAATAGATGATGAATAATTGGAATACCAAACGGATCTTTTGCTTACTGGCTATCTTCTTTTGCTCCTTCTTTTCCTTCAATGCTTTTGCCCAAACAGAGCAGGATACTCCGAAAGCCGGCGAAGGAATCTCTACTTTTCTTGAGCGTAACAATCGTCCGGCAAAAACTTATTATAAGGAGTTCCTCCAGCTGAACGAGAAACGTTTACGTGGCAAGGAAGAGTTGCGACTAGGAGTGAAATATCTATTGCCTCCATTACGAAATAGGAAGGTGGGCAATGAGAGTAAGGACAAAGATTCTACTGAGGTTGCTTCCGGTACATCTTCCGAATCTCCTTCCGAAAGAACGTTTGCAAAAGGAAAGAAATCCGTCAATGAACCTCTGTTCGGAAAAGAGTTGGCTAACGTCAAGATAACTTCCAATCGTTTGCGGGGTGCCTGTTTCTATGTTGTCAGCGGTCATGGCGGCCCTGATCCGGGAGCTATCGGCAGAATAGGCAAAATCGAATTGCACGAAGACGAGTATGCGTATGATGTGGCTTTGCGACTTGCCCGTAACTTGATGCAAGACGGAGCCGAGGTACATATTATCATTCAGGATGCCAAAGACCGCATTCGTGACGACCGTTACCTTGCTAACAGCAAGCGGGAGACTTGCATGGGATCGCCCATTCCTCTGAACCAAGTGGCACGCTTGCGCCAACGTTGCGATAAAATCAATAGCCTTTATAAGAAAGACCGCAAGAAATATAAATATTGCCGTGCCATCTTCCTTCATGTAGATAGCCGCAGCAAGAGTAACCAGACGGATGTTTTTTTCTATCATTCCAAGAATAAACCTGATAGCAAGCGATTGGCAACCACGATGAAGAATACTTTCGAATCAAAGTATGACAAGCATCAACCCAATCGCGGCTTCTCGGGTACGGTGAGTGCGCGTAATCTTTATGTGCTTGCCAACACGTCCCCTTCTTCCGTTTTTGTAGAGTTGGGCAATATTCAGAATGCTTTCGACCAACGCCGGTTTGTAATCAGTTCCAATCGTCAGGCATTGGCAAAATGGTTGATGGAAGGATTTATTACAGATTATAAGAAGGCGAGATAAACATTGTCTTTTCTTGTTTGTTAATCCTTTCATCTATAAAATAATGAAAGGAAACCTTATGCGAAAGAATTTAATGTTTATGGGGGCATTTGCGGCTGCCTTCGTGCTTGCTTCTTGTGGTAGTGGCACTCAAAAGCAAGAAACCGCAAAATATTCTGCTGCGGAAGTAGAACAGGCTAACCAAGTGATGAAGTACTATGACACGTCTTTGGCTCTGTTGAAGAATGTGGTAGTAGAAAAAGATGTGAACTCCGTACTGGGATATATGGAACAAGATGGCAAAGCACCTATGATTACAGCGGTGGTTCCACCTCCTTTTTCTCAAAAGGACTCTGCGTTTGTAGTAAATCCGGGTTCTTATTTCAATGAAGAAACCCAACTGAACTTAAAGCAGAACTATGACCAGCTGTTCAGTACACGCAAGCAGTTTTATGCTACCTTTAATCAGTATCTCTCTTATCTGAAATCAAAAGATAAAGTGGCAGCCGGCAAATTATTGCCCGTCAATTATCAACTGAGTGTTGAGATGTCTGAGTATAAAGAGAACATTGTCGATATATTATCTCCTTTTACCGATGGAGCCCAAAAGGTTTTGCTGAACGATAATCCGATGAAAGAGCAAATGCTCTCTATGAAGCGAATGACTGCTACCATGCAAAGCATCCTGAATCTTTGTATGCGCAAACCTACTTCAGAGGCCATTCGTCTGGATATGAAAATGGCTAAACTGGTCATTCAGTTGGATATTGCCAAGCACCTCCCTGCCGTAGAAGGACATCCCAAAGAGATGAAGGCTTTCCAGGACTTTTTGACTAAGGTGGAAGCTTTTGTGAAAGATGTTCAGCAGATCAGGTCCGAAGGTAAGTATTCGGAAGCGGAAATGGATAAGTTGGCTGAATATGGGATGAGTTTGAACTAAGGAAACACTACAATCTCTCTAAAGCCCCTTGATCCCCTAAAGGGAAAAGGTGAATACTCCGTTTATCATAAAGAGTATCCCCTTTTCCCTTTAGGGGATTGAGGGCTGAAAAGCACTTTTGGCAACAATCGGGACAATAACCCTATGGAACGGTTTGATACAGAAGAAATAAGTTTTTCCTAACCAATTGTGATATTTCACTAGGGTGGTGATTGCGATTCTCTGTTTATTCTCTCCTATAGGTTCGATATAAACATCTACATAAAATAGTAAATGTTTGTCATCCTTCTGCATGATGGCCTCTTGTGGCGTTTCTTCAATAATCAGGTCTTTTGTAACGAATGATTTAGCTTCTATGCCAAAGGGCTTCACAATACATGCTCTTACTTTGTATAATGCTTGGAGCCAAGTGGGGTTATGACTGAATATCTTAGCAATAACCTCCCTGGGAGTTAACTTGTTATCTTTCACTTCTATCAAAAAGGTATCGCAGTAATCTCCCGGCATGTATTTATTAATAGCTTTCTCTCTCATGAGCCGATAGGATGTCTTTCCAACCATTTTACCGCATACGAACAAGTGGCTTTGGGTTTTAATCCTTGTTCTGCGGCATATTCGTAGGCCCTCTTTACTAGAGCGGCGGCAATGCCGCGCCCTTCTAGTGGGGGAGGGACTATGGTATGTAGAATATCCAGACTTTCGTCTTGCAGTTGATATTCTACATAAGCAGTATAGCCTTCAATCTCAGTTGTGAATAAATGCCGTTCGGGCAAATGATTGATGATGTATTCCATAATGAATCCTTTCTTTAAATGAATGTGCAAGTTCGCAAAAAATAGGCAGAAAGGCAAGGGAATACTCTTTAATTTATATGAAAACCTATTTGGGTTGTGTGGCGGGTGCCAGGCAGACGTTTACAGCATTTAATCCTTTTAATCCTTTTTCGAGGGTAAAGGTTACAATGTTCCCTTCTAAGATTTCATCGGTTACATTATTGACATGGAAAAAATACTTGTCAACTCCTGAGAGATTCTTGATAAAGCCGAATCCTTTTGCCTCATTGAAAAATTCAACACGACCTTTTAGGATAGCAGGTTCTTCTTCTATCTTTTTAGGGGTTGATATTACGATACTTTCAATATCGATCTCTTCCTTTTTGAAATTCTCGGCAGGCGGAGTGGAAGTTATCATTCCATTTTCGTCAACATAGGCAATCATATCTTCGAAGCTATTTGTGCCCGATAGTTTCCTGCTCTCTTTCTTCTTCTGTTTTTCTTCTCGTTTCTGATTTCTCTTTTTTTCGTTATCACGTTTACTAGTTGTGATGGATTTTGCCATTGAATTATTATTTAATGAATACTCTGTTAGTTCATGCAAATGAGCAATAAAGGAGTGAGGAGGAAGGATAATTAAAGAAGAGGACTACTAATAATAATGTCAATATTAAAAAGAAGAACTATGCGATAATAATTCGTAACTCACGACCTTGGCACAAAGGTAACAAAAAAAAGATGGATAAGAAACTGTTTCATATTATTTTCTTTTTATTGTTTGTGTTTTACGTTCTGCCATTTCTTGTGCGAAAGCTTCTGCACCATTTTCTTTAATGTAACTGATACAGGCGGCACGGTCGGAATTGAACAAGAAAGCAAACACTTTTCCTATGAAGTTAGAGTAGGTATCGCATTCTTTTACGTTCATTTCGCATTCGGCACAAGTGGCATAGCCGCTATTCAGGCAGCATTGGCGAATCTTGCACCAGCTTGCTCTCTCGTTCTGATGACAACCGGGGCAAACTCCTTTTATATACTTCCGGCAGGCTCCACAGTAGAGTCCGCAGGCTGCGATGCGTGATGCGTCGGCTTTGATTTCTATTTTATCCATTTGGTTTTGGTATGAATGTTTGTAACTTGGCATAAGGAATAATGTATGCTCTGCTTTTACATGATTCCTTATGCGTTTGTTGATTCTGTAGTAAGGTTTATTCTACAGGAATGTAGATTTCCGTTAGCAAATCTTCGGGAGCAGTGTTAGCAGGGTCATTCATGTAACGTTCTGCACTGGGTTCGTTGCGGAGTGTACATTCCATTTCCGGGATATATTTTCCGTAGATGGTGTCATATACGGCTTGCAGATGTTCGTATGAACCTTTATACAAGAAGATGGCATAACGACCGGCAGGGATCAGCCTGAAGCCTACATCTCCTTTGGGAGTTACTTTTTCGGGCATCACCATACATACATCGGTGCGAAGCTTCTCGGCAGGTGTCACTTTCGGGTCGTCGTGATAAATGCAGAGTGGCATGGGTTCACCCATAGGTAATTCTTGTTCCTTGATGAACTGGAAAAGGCGCATCCATGTGCCACAATAATCATTCAGTTTATAATCTCCGAACAGGCGAAGGTATATTACATTGCGGGCGGGAACTTCCTTGATTTCTCGTACCAATTCCAACTCGGGACGGATAATAGCTGGTTTCATAATTACAAAGTTTTTATTATTACGGTATTCTAAAGGTGAAATGCCATAGAATTGTTTAAATACTTTAGACAACGAAGAAGGCGAAGAATATCCGATGCGATAGGCAATATCTGCTATTGGCATGTCGGAATAACGTAGTAATCGGGCAGCTGCTTCTGTACGCGTCCGTACGATAAACGTGCCGATGGGCTCGCCCAAGAATGCTTTCATGATGCGGTGGAAATAGAACGGCGAGAAATGGGAAATCTTGGCCAAAGATTTCAGGTCAATTTCTTCTCCGAGGTGAAGGTTGATGTAATCTATCACTGCATTTACACATTTTTGATATTCTTCTTGCGTTGTTTTTTTGTTTTCCATGTTTCTATTAGCTTTTCACAATGCAAAGATAGGGGGAAAAGGAATAGGGTACTTGTCCGATGTTGCTATAAATAGGAAATCAGTGAAGGAAAAAAGGACTGCCTCAATACTGAAAAAAAAGTGAATCAGTATTTGAGGCAGTCTCCAAGTTACTTTGGGAATGGGTAATTTCTTAATTCATTGTTATTTAGACCATTTTATCAAATTGTCCTTATCAATATTGGTTTTGTACCAATCTGGATTGTTAATACCGTCACTTTCTGCCCAACTTGCAAAATCACGGTAAACAGCGCGGAAGTTAGCTTTTTCTACTGTATGTGAAATAGGGGCAGCTACTTTAAGTCCCCAAACGAGGTTTTTGTCCGATGCGTATGGTGTGTTTTTATTAAGACCAGCTGCGTTATAGTCATATTTGTTAAATACCGGTTCAAAACCTCTTAAGTGAATTTCCTTCGTTTTATCTTCTGATGCGAGGAAGATATCTATATTGTTATCTAATAAGTCGCTGGTTTTTATATCTTGGCTCAAAGCGAGATATACCCATACTTCGGTTAATTGATTCTCCTTAGTTGTTTTTCCTTGAGTTGTATTGTAGTAAGGAGAGTCTTTCACTGCATGAGGATTACTTGCATTTAGGTTCTTAAATTCAACAATCACATCATTGGTTAGCGAGCTTTCAACAAGAGATGTTTTTACTCCGTCAATAGTATTATTCAGAATTCCGGGATTTGGGTACACCGGGTTATTGTAAGCAGGATTAGGCATGCTTACAATAGATCTGTCTAGTCCAGCTATTCTTACGTAGGGAGTAAATTTCAATACACCACCTATAGCTTTCAATTTTAAATGAACTCTGACTTGATGCACGCGTTCTGTGATATACTTTATACCATCCCATGGAAATTCGAGGGTAATTTGATAAGATGCAACGAAATCATTGAAATCATAATCACCCAATGTGGGAAATTGATCTTCGAACATGACTGTTCCCCACTTTGCCGGGTATGATATATAAGCTTGACCATCGTATACCGGTAGATCATCTGCTCTAATCGATGCACTTCTGGATTCAGGCTTTGAAGTTTGTATTCCATCAGTTACAGAAAAAGTTGCAGCACTGCTACTAACAGTTGCGGTCAATATTTTCGTAGCATCCGATGCGGTAGTATATTTCAGATACAGTTTATCTGTAGCTTGTGCTATGCTTACAGGAACTAGGTTACTGCCTTGTTGAGTAATGAATGTAGCCAGTAACTCTTCTTCGCAGGCTTCATCGGTATAGATTTCGACCTTCGTTGCTACATCCGAATTCACTGTGCAAGTGATGTTTTTGGAGGTTATCCAGTCAAAGGTGGGCGATACTTTCAAATCTTTAAATTCGTTGGTAATTGGCGGTTCTACAATGTTCGATACATCATGCATACACGATTGGGTCAGACAAATAGTAGCAAGCACAGTCAATCCTAATAGAACTTTTTTCATTATGTTATTGCTTGTTTGTTAATTAATTGATACAAAGGTAGAGATTAAATTTATGTTTTCCTAGAAGGAAAAGCATATTTATTTTGAAAATATACAATTATTACGAATAAATCTTCAACTTTTCGTTAATAGAGATTGATTGCATTGATTTTGGAGAAATTAAGAGGATTCTACTATTGACAACTCATAAATAGGATATCTTTGCATCTTAATTGCGAAAAACTACAGATAGATGACTGAAGATATAAAGTTGCAACTATTGGAATGGGCGAATACCTATCATTGTACCGATTTTATTGAAAATGATCCGGTACAGTTTCCACATCGATATACTCGGAAACAGGATATTGAGATAAGTGGTCTGCTGACGGCTATTATGAGTTTTGGCAATCGTAAACAGATCCTTAAAAAGGCAGATGAACTTCATGCGCGCATGGGCGATTCTCCTTATCAGTATGTGTTGTCGCGGCAATGGGAAGAGGATTTCCCTGCTGCGGATAAAAGTAGTTTTTACCGTATGCTCTCATATTCTGATTTTAATGGGTACTTCAGGCGGTTAAACAAGGCTTATTCCTGCTTTGACTCTTTGGAAGATGCTTTGTTGGTGCAAGCAGGTTCTCCCATAGAAAAGCTGTGTGCATTTCTTGAAGTATCTGCCAAGAGCCCTCAGAAGAAGTTGAATATGTTTTTGCGTTGGATGATTAGAACAGAATCGGAGGTTGATTTGGGCATTTGGACAAGTTATAGTAGGCAGGATTTGGTGATCCCTTTGGATACACATGTTTGCCGTGTGGCATACGCTTTGCAACTCACCGAAACAGAGGCTTTTTCTTTAAAGAACGCCCATCGGATAACCGATGCATTGGCTGAGGTGTTTCCGGATGACCCGTGTTTGGGAGATTTTGCTTTATTCGGATATGGAGTAAATAATAAGTAATAGGAGTTATGATAAATCATAGGTTCATTTTATTTTGGATAGTAATATTCATTGTATTACCAATCCAAGCACAGAAAACGGTTGCTACTGATAAACGTGATACTGCACTTTGTCGTGTGGCACTTGTTCAGCCTCATCTTGCTTGGGGAGATGTGGAGGCTAATTTATCTGCTTTTGAAAAGCGTGTCCGGCAGTGCAAAGACTGTGATATCATTGTATTCCCCGAATTATTCACATCCGGCTGTGAGATGAAAAAGAGGGATAAGGAAGAAGCTGATTATTCTAAAGATAAAATTGCTTCTTATTATTCTGCCACTATCAAGAATATGAAGAAGTGGGCAAAACAATCGGATGCATTGGTTATCGGTTCTACTATATATAAAGAAGGGGGGAAATATTACAACCGGCTATTGGCAGTATTTCCTAACGGCGAATACCAATATTACGACAAGCATAATTGTTTCAAGAAGGGTAGTTTCTCTCCGGGGGATAAGCAGTTGACATTGAACTGGAGAGGTCGCCGCTTGGCTACCTATATCTGCTACGATCTCCGTTTTCCGGAATGGAGTAGAAATAACGACCGATACGATACTGCCATTTATATAGCCAATTGGCCGGCATCTCGTAGTGAAGATTGGGATAGACTTTTGTCCGAGCGTGCTGTAGAAAATAAAGCTTATGTAATAGCCGTAAATTGTGCCGGAACTGATCTTGCCGGGATTGATTATGTAGGTGGGAGTACATTCATTGCACCTAATGGCGGAATACAGGCAAGGTGCAAAGATTATCAGGAAGATATAGTGTTTGTTGAATATTAGTAAACAACATGATATGTAGGATAAATAAAAAGTTCTATTGCCATTTGTGATACCGGCAATAGAACTTTTCAGTTGTTTATCAATCCTTCAATGCTGCAATGACTTGCGATATCATAGTATGAATATCGTTTTCATCTTTTGCGGTATAGAAATTGCCATCTACCTCCGATGGGTTATCAGTAGCTTCTCCATTTTGGATGGCAGGTTTTGCTAAAGGGTGAACAGCTACTTTCTTGCCTTTCGTTGCTCCCACCAAATCGAACATCATAGCGGCAGCGCAATGTCCAATCATAATTTTGCCTTTCTCACCAAAGCTTTTAATTACTTCCAGCATTGTAATATTATAAGGCTTATCCGCATTCTGACGGAATACGGGAACTGCATCACCACAAGCGAATACCAATGCATCGTATTCTTCTTCATGACCTTTTAAATTCGCCACTATATCGTCTGCGATAAGGGCGATACCGGAATTTGTTTTGATTTCCTTGCTATCTGCTACTGCAAATACCTTGTAGGGAATGCCATTTTCGAAAAACGCTTCCAAATATTGGAATAAACCGAATCCGTTCACCGGGTTGACTGCTAAAACTGCAACTTTCTTTGCCATAATTATAATTATTAAGTGAGACAATAGTTATTTTCAGTAAGTTGATTACTTTTGTGAAGCAAAGTTAGGTTTCTTGTTTGTTAATAGCAAGAACGTACTTGTATGTTAGATAGTTACAACGATGTAACTAATGTTGAAGTTCAATGAATTAGGAAGAGTTAAAAAATGGAAAACTTTCATCACATCGGTACTTGTCCGATACGGGATGTACTAAGCCGGCTGGGAGATAAATGGTCAATGCTTATACTGGTTACTTTAAAAACGAATGGTACAATGCGTTTTTGTGATATACGGAAAACTATTGGAGATATATCGCAACGTATGTTGACCGTGACTCTCCGTTCGCTGGAGACAGACGGATTAATAGATAGGAAAGTTTATGCGGAAGTTCCGCCTCGTGTAGAATATTGCCTTACAGAAATAGGTTATAGCCTGATGCCACATGTAGAATCTTTGGTGGGGTGGGCGCTGGAACATATAGATGATATTTTGAATCGTCGGAGTTTAGAAACAGAATAATTCATAAACAGAGGGAAGGCTACAATCAATTGATGTCTCCCCTCTGCATTTCTTATTTCTTGGCATGATCTGCCATGTCATGTACCTTGTTTTTTAAATCGTCAGCTTTATCAGCGGCTTCGTGCGCTTTGCCTGCAACTTTATCAGCAGCCTTCACACCTGCATGCATAGCATGCTCTTCGGCAGAGTTAAGCGCTTCTTTAGCTTCGTTACTGATTTTATGGAAAGCATGATATACATCTTCTTTCAGCTTCTTAGCTCTTTGGGTACGTGAAAAGTGATATGCTAAGGCACCTACAGCCGAACCTATTCCCAGTCCGATCCAGAAATTAGAATTTTTGCAACTCATAATCTAGTTAGTTTTAATGGTTATTATTAAAATTATTATTGGTAAGACAACACCTCTGTCCTACATTGGTTCAAAAGAGGATGAAAAATTGTTTGGATCTAAATGAGGTATTAACGCATAACCATAAAGAAATGAGCTAAATGACAAGCATAATATAGTGAGCCACCCCAAGTCTCAACCAGGATATATTCTTTTTGAGAGTGATGCAAGCTCCCACTACGACAGAGGTACCCTCCCATTACGACTGAACTACCTTCCCACTACGACTGAAGTACCCTCCCATTACGACTGAACTAATGTCCCACTACTATTGATTGGGGTGGGACATCAACCATACATCCAGTCAGCAACTTACGCGGATAATTATAAATTCCCATTTTAGTTCATAACGCGGAAGAAATGAAACAAACACCCCCCGGCCCCCCTAAAGGGGGAGGGGGATAGTCTCATACCTAATATACTTATATTTAAGATAATGATATTCAGAGTATCCCCCTTCCCCTTTAGGGGACCGAGGGGTAAAACCATTCAAACATGAGCTAAATGATAAGTATGATTATCTTAAAATCTCCCCCTTGCAGCCGGAGGAACTGGAAATACGTAGGAGTTCATCGAAATGCCCTTGTTTAGGCAACAAAGAATGCCTTCATTCTTTGTTATAGAATGATAATCAGGCGATTTGTAACGTGCCAGGAAGAAAATGTAACGTACTTCCACTATCATGTAATGTCATCTAAAGTACTCGTATCACTATAAATATTTACTATTACCGGCGTTGGCTATATTTGTGGAAGTAATAATAGTTAAGATTATATGTGTACTATGAGACGAAATTTTAATTGGATTTTGGGATGTTTGATAAACTTGTTTTTTCTGCAACCATTGGCTGCGACAGAGCGATTTGTGGCTACAGACCCTATTGGTTTTGCTTGGATACAGAAAGGAGAGGCATATCCTATTTTAGTGGATGAGCAAGAAGACAAAGGAGTGCTTCGCGCTGTTGATAACTTACAAACCGATGCACTTAAGGTGACAGGTGTAACACCTGAATTGACTCATGCTCCGACCGGGAAGCGTATGTTGATTATCGGTTCGTTGGAAAATAGTATCTGGATAAAACAACTCCTGCAAGCCGGCAAGATCAATCTTAGTGAACTGAAAGGGAAAAATGAAAAATACATTATCTGTACCGTAAATCAACCGTTGGCAGGAGTGGATGAGGCGGTAGTTATTGCCGGAAGTGACAAACGCGGCACTATTTATGGGGTCTATGAGCTATCTAAACAAATAGGTGTTTCCCCTTGGTATTATTGGGCAGATGTGCCTGTAGACAAAAGGGATGCTATCTATATAAAAGAGGGAACCTATACCGACGGGGAACCTGCAGTGAAGTATCGTGGTATCTTTCTGAATGACGAATGGCCTTCATTAGGGAATTGGGCCACTCAAACGTTTGGTGGCTTTAACAGTAAATTCTATGAGAAACTGTTTGAATTAGTACTTCGCCTGAAAGGTAATTTCATGTGGCCAGCCATGTGGAACAGTGCTTTTTATGATGATGATCCTCTGAATGGTCCATTGGCCAATGAAATGGGAATTGTGATGGGAACTTCGCACCACGAACCGCTTGGACTGGCACAACAGGACTGGAAGCGGCGCGGAACAGGTGCATGGGATTATAAAAAGAATGGTGCAACACTTCGTAACTTTTGGCAAAAAGGAATGGAACGTTGCAAAGATTGGGAAAGTGTTATAACCGTAGGGATGCGTGGGGATGGTGACGAACCGATGAGCGAAGATGCCAATATCTCCTTGCTTCAGAATATTGTCAAAGATCAGCGCGGCATCATCTCCAAAGTAACCGGAAAGAAGGCGTCCGAGACTCCTCAGGTTTGGGCATTATATAAAGAAGTACAGGAGTATTACGACAAAGGCATGCGTGTGCCCGATGATGTGACCCTACTGTTGTGCGATGACAATTGGGGAAATGTGCGTAAATTACCCGACCTGAATGCACGTCCCCGTAAAGGAGGTTACGGTATGTACTATCACTTCGACTATGTAGGTGCACCGCGAAATTCCAAATGGATAAACATCACTCAGATACAGCGTACATGGGAACAGATGACTTTGACTTATGAATATGGTGTGCAACAACTTTGGGTGGTGAATGTCGGTGATTTCAAACCGATGGAATATCCTATTACCTTCTTCTTGGATATGGCATGGAATCCGCGTCAATTCAATGAGAACAATCTATTTCAGCATACTGAAAACTTCTGCAAGCAACAGTTCGGATCGCAGTATGCCCAAGAAGCTGCCCGATTGATTGATACCTATTCGAAATACAACCGTCGCGTTACTCCTGAATTGCTGGATGATACAACCTATAGTTTAGACAACTATAACGAATGGCAACGGGTGAGGGACGACTACTCCGCACTGGCTTTGGATGCTCTGAAGCTCTATTACCTGATGCCGGAAAATCGTCGTGATGCTTTTGACCAATTAGTACTTTTCCCAATTCAGGCATGTTCCAATCTGTATGATATGTACTACGCACTTGCCATGAACCGCAAACTTGCTCGGGACAACAATGTGAAAGCCAATCAATGGGCTGATAAAGTACGTGAATGCTTTGAACGTGATTCTGTACTGACTTATCACTATAACCACGTCATCAGTGGAGGTAAATGGAATCATATGATGGATCAGACACATATCGGATATTCGTCTTGGAATGATCCGAAATATAATATTATGCCCGAAGTATCTCTAATCCCTGAAACGCGTATAGCTCCTGAACCTTACTTGTTTAGAGAGAAAGATGGAACTATCTCCATAGAGGCTGAGCATTATACCCGTTCTGCCAATGGAGCTTCCGCCAAATGGATTACAATTCCCAATTTGGGACGTACTTTATCTGCCGTAACCACTTCGCCATGTACTGTAGTACCGGATAAGGGCATGTATCTGGAATATGATTTTGAAACTGGGTATAGTGGTGAAGCCTCGGTCTTAGTGCGCTTTTCCTCCACTTTGAATTTCAATAATAATAAGGGCTTACGTTATGCAGTAAGCTTGGACGGGGAAGAAGAACAAATTGTGAATATTAATGGTGACTATCGTGGCGATCTTGGTAAATGGCAGGCAGAACATGTCATTGATACACAAACTAGACATACTTTAGAGAAAAAAGCGAAGCATACATTGCGTATCCGTCCTTTAGATCCTGCATTGGTTTTACAGAAAATCATGATAGATTTCGGAGGATTGAAACCCTCTTTCTTAGGAGCACCTGAAACTTGCTACTGAATCAGTACTTCTTTTAACTAGATATATTGAATGTATGTGTTTGATATACAAGTGTATGAGTGTATTAAGTAATGTGGTCGAAAGATAATGTTACATTGATTTGGAATGCTGTAACGAGGCATAAAGATCATGTATCATAATCATTGAGCCATTTTCATTTGAGTTGATAACTTTGTCTGCATGAAAGCAAATCGCTGGAGTTATTTCGGGTTTGCTGATAAATTCAGAGAATGTTTAACCTTTAAAAGAATTAGTATGGAAACGTAGAATAATGCCTTATTACTATTACTCGATTAGAATAAACCATTTATATTATTAATTTAAGTATGTTTTTATGAAAGACACTAATTTCAATTTTAAAGCCTTTGGGCTATTGTTTTTACTCTGCTTGATACCTCTGTGTGGCTTTGCGCAGGATATTACAGTAAAGGGTACGGTAATAGACAACACCGGCGAACCGGTTATCGGTGCCAATGTTACGGAAAAAGGTACTACCAATGGTATGATAACCGATTTGGATGGTCACTTCTCACTCTCGGTAAAGAAGAACGCAACCCTCATAATCTCTTATATAGGATACATTACGCAAGAGATACCGGTAAGAGGAAATGCGGATATGAAAGTTACTTTAAATGAAGACTCTAAAGCTTTGGAGGAAGTAGTGGTTATCGGTTATGGTACGGCACGTAAGTCCGACGTTACCGGATCTATCGCTTCCGTACAGGGTGACAAGTTGCGTGAAGTTCCTGCAACGAACATTACCTATGCTTTACAGAATCGTATTGCCGGTGTAGACATGTCTCAGACTTCTTCACAACCGGGTGCTACGATGCAGATCCGTGTTCGTGGTACACGTTCGCTGAATGCTTCCAACGATCCGTTGGTGGTATTGGATGGTATTCCATTTATGGGCAACTTGTCTGATATCAATCCGAGCGATATTAAGAGCATGGACATTTTGAAGGACGCTTCTTCTACTGCTATCTATGGTTCGCGTGGTGCCAATGGTGTTATTTTGATTACTACCAATCGCGGTGCTCAGGGTACTCCTGCCAAGTTCACGTACAATGGTTATGTAGGTTTGAAGAAAGTATTCTCCAAATATCCTATGATGAGCGGTCAGAAGTATGCCGAGATGCGTAAGTATGCAGGTAAATTCCAGAACTCGCTTGATGAGGCCGATGACGTGGATACCGATTGGCAGGATTTGATGTATCGTGATGGTATGACTACTAGCCATGACATTAGTGTAGGCGGTGGTACCAATAATGGCAGTTACAGTTTCGGTGCGGGTTATTACAAAGATCAAGGAGTTATTCCTACCCAGAATTATACCCGTTACTCTTTGCGTGGTTCGTTCGACCAGGGTGTTGGCAAATATTTCCGTTTCGGATTAACTACTAATTCCAATTACAATGTAACCAAAGGTTCTAATATCGGTCTTTACAATGTACTCTCTATGTCGCCCATTGTTAATCCGTATAAGGAAGATGGCAGTTTGAAGCGTACGGTGAAGATGCCTCAAGACGAAACATTTGTGCTCACTCGTTCCGTAGCCGAAGGACTTCAAGATACATGGTTGAGCGAAACTCAGGCATACGGTACTTATAACAATCTTTTTGCAGAAGTACAATGCCCTTGGCTCAAAGGCTTGAAATATCGTGTGAACTTGGGTTTGAATTATCGTTCAAGTAAAGGTGGCGCTTTTACTGGCGAGGGGGTGAATAGTTCTACAATCGATACTCCTTCTACCGCTTCTTTGTCGCATACTGAAACTACCAACTGGGCTGTAGAAAACCTGCTGACTTACGATCGTACTATCGGAAAGCATCAGTTCAATGTGGTTGGTATGTATTCTGCTGAACAAACAATATATACTCGTTCGCAAGTGGCTGGTAAAGATATCCCCGCCGAATACTTCCAATACTACAACATCGGTCGCGCCGAGAGCACTATTACGGTCGATCCTAACAACTGGGACTATCAGAAGACAGGCTTGATGTCATGGATGGGACGTGCGATGTATACTTATGACAACCGTTATATGTTGATGGCAACCGTACGTGCCGATGCTTCATCCCGTTTGGCTAAAGGACATCAATGGCATACCTATCCTGCGGTTTCAGTAGGTTGGAATATTCGTCAGGAGTCGTTCATGGAAGATGTCAAGTGGTTGGATATATTGAAAATACGTGCGGGTTATGGTCAGACTTCCAATCAAGCTGTAAAACCATACGCTACTTTTGGTAAATTATCTACCCGCCCTTATAATTTTGGTCCTACAGGGTATGCTACGGGTTACTATGTATCAGAGTTGCCCAATTCAATGTTAGGTTGGGAATACTCTTCTACCTGGAACTTCGGTCTTGATTTTACCATGTTCGGAGGTCGCTTGTCCGGTACGGTGGAATACTATATGCAGAAGACTTCGGACTTGCTGCAAAGCGTAAATTTGCCTGCCACATCGGGTGTAAGCAGTTATATGGGGAATGTAGGAAAGACAGAAAACAAAGGTATTGAACTTACCTTGAATGGAACTATTCTCGATAACTACAATGGTTGGACTTGGGATGCCAGTCTTAATCTCTCCGCCAATCGTAATAAGTTGACAGAACTTGCATCCGGTGCTAATAAAGATGAACCTAATAACTGGTTCGTTGGTTTCCCAATCGATGTTATCTATGATTATGAAAAGATCGGTATATGGCAAGAAGGTGACCCTTATCTTAATATACTTGAGCCGGGTGGTAATGTAGGTATGATTAAAGTGAAGTATACAGGTGATTATAAAGAAGATGGAACTCCAACCCGCCAGATTGGTCCGGAAGATCGTCAGAAAATCAGTTTGGAGCCCAAGTTCCAGGGTGGGTTCAGCACACGCTTGGCTTATAAAGGTTTCGACCTGAATATTATAACTGCATTTAAATGCGGAGGTAAACTTATCAGTACACTGCACCATGCTAATGGTTACTTGAATATGTTGTCGGGACGCCGCGGTCAAGTGGATGTTGATTACTGGACAGAAGAAAATACCAATGCCAAATATCCGAAGCCGGGAGGTATTCAGAGTGGTGATAATCCTAAATATGGTAGCACACTGGGATATTTCGATGCTTCTTATTGGAAGGTTCGTAACATCTCATTAGGTTATAACTTTGAAAACATGCAATGGTTGAAACATTTGGGAGTTCAAAGCTTACGCGCTTACTTGACTGTGCAGAATCCATTCGTTATCTGCTCACCGTACCATAAGGAAACAGGGCTTGATCCCGAAACAAACTCCTATGGCAATGAAAATGTAGCTGTAACCGATGGCATCCAGAAGCGTTTCCTGACGGTAGGTACTAACTCGCCTTCTACCCGTAACTATTTATTTGGTATTAACTTGACATTCTAATAAAGACAATTATGAAACCTATATTATCTAAAATAAGAGTATTAGGAACAGCCACAATGGCTTTGTTCCTGGCTACAGCTTGTTCCGGCATTTTGGATGAACAGCCTCGTAGCTCGTACGACCCTAATTTCTTCAAAACAGAACGAGGCGTTGAAGGTGGTATTATCTCCATGTATGCACATCTGCGTTATATTTATGGACAGGCCTATTATTACAACTCTTGTCTGACAGGAACGGATGAAGCAACCTATGCACAGTCTGCCGACGGCAACTTTAAAGATGCCGACCTTTCGGGAGTAGGTAGTTTAACGGCAACCAGCAGCCGTTCGGACGCAGCATGGGGACCTGCTTTTGCTAACATTAATACGGCAAATGGTGTTATTGAGAATGGTGCCGCCGTAGGGGTCAGCGAAGCATTGATTGCCGAAGCACGTTTTTTCCGTGCATTCGATTACTTTTTACTCGTTCAGACATTTGGCGGAGTACCATTGGATCTTGGATCGGGTGAACTGAAGTTCAATATCACTACTTCACGTACCTCAGTACGCAATACTGTGCCTGAAGTTTATACAAAAGCTATTTTCCCTGACTTGCTAACCGCTGTTGAGAATTTGCCGGCTAATCCTCGCATGACGGGTGGTGTAACGAAGACTGTAGCTCGTCTATATCTCTCAAAGGCATATATGACTTATGCATGGTGGTTGAATAATCCGAATAATATACCCACTTATCCCGAATGTCCCCGTACAGATCCGGATGGACATGATGCGGCATGGTATTATCAGCAGGCATACAACATAGCGACTGAGGCTATTGAAAATCCCGGTCCGTTTGGCTTGGAAGAGAGTTTCTATAAAGTGAACGTAGGTACTAATGACCGTAATAAAGAGATTCTGCTTTATGCCGACCATACTCAGAGTGATGAGTATTATAATGGTGGTAGTTTGTCATACGGTAGCGGTGGAGCTCCGGATAACTTTGCCAGCTGGATGATGAATTGGAATTACACCGATCTGCAAGGCTCGGTTGACGGTGCCAAAGTGAATCCGGTTATTCGTGTAGCAGAACAGGCTTATGGTCGTCCATGGACACGTATGGCTCCTCCTCATGGAGTGTTTAAGAAAACCTTTGCCGACAAGTCCAATGATTCTCGTTATGATGGAACATTCACCACTGTTTATCGTACTAACTGGTCGAAGGCCGGTAATAAGTGGACTGTGGTGAAGAGTGCTAACAATCTGGATCTTAAAGAAGGTGATCCTATTCTTACATTCCTCAATGAAGATGATGCTAAGATTCAATATCCCGGCAATAATGGAGTAAGTAATGTAGGTGGCGGTACTTTGCCCAATCGTGCCGACTATGTATTCGGTCCCAGTGCTATCAGTCGTCGTGCATATCCCGGATTGTGGAAGCTCGGCCCTTATCGTACCGACAATGGTACCGGCGCAGGTCAGCCTAATGCAGGTAGCACGCGTCCCTACAACATAGCTAAGTTCTCCGAACTCTATCTGATAGCCGCCGAAGCAGCTGTACAAGGTGCCACACCCAAAGCCGGAAAGAGTGCCCGTGAACTTGTAAATGTATTGCGTGCCCGTGCCGGTAAGTGGACTTTTAGCAATGCTCAGAATGTATCCTTTATAGCAGACAATAGTGCAGCTATGGTAGCAGCCACTCCGGCTGTGATTGACATCAACTACATTCTTGACGAGCGTTCACGCGAATTCTTTGGTGAAGGTTACCGTTGGTTCGATTTGGTTCGTACACAGAAGTGGAACGAATATGCTGAAACTTATGTGATTTGCGGTACCGATTATGGAGATACTACTCCTAAAACCTATACACGTACCATTGAGAAGTACCACTACCTGCGTCCTATTCCGCAAGGACAGATCGATGGTATGGAGATGTCTGCCGAGGAAAAGAAAGCATATCAGAATCCAGGTTATTGATAAATGTGTACAGAAGTCTGTACATGGTTTTAGATAGGTTAATATAATATGAGGGTGAATTTTATGGAAAGACCATAGGATTCACCCTCTTTCTGCTCTTTAGTGAGTATCCTTTTCCTGATGCTGTTCCATATAAGCCGTAGGAGATGTGCCGAACAATTCTTTGAATGCCGTAGAGAAATAAGTCATATTAGCAAAGCCGGTCATGGTTGCCACTTCCGTAATGTTATGATGCTTTTCTGCTAATAGAGTTGCAGCTTGTTTCAGACGAATATTGCGGATAAAGTCGCGGGTCGATTGATTCGTCAACTCTTTTAGCTTACGATGTAAATGCACTCGGCTGATACCCACTTCGCCGGCAATCATTTCCACACTAAGGTTCGGATTGCTTAGTTGTGCGTTGATAACATTCATTATACGTTCCATCAACTTCTCATCCGGTGATTTGACTACTATTTTTTGCACTTTGTCAGTTTGCTCTTGCTTTCCGCTGAAAGTATTCTTTAGTAGTTCGCGCCGTTTAATGATATTTCCTACGGTCTTCTTCAGAATGTCTATACTGAAGGGCTTTACAATGTAAGCGTCCGCTCCGGTATCAAGTCCTTCCAGATTGTCTTCTTCACTGGTTTTGGCAGTAAGTAAAATAATAGGGATATGGTTGACGGTGACATTTTGCCTGATTTTGCGGCAGAGGGTCAATCCATCCATTTCGGGCATCATGATGTCGCTGATAATCAAATCCGGTGCCTTTTTAAGTATCTTTTCAAGTGCCTCCTTGCCGTTGGTGCTTTCTAAGGTATGGAAATCGGCGGATAATTCACGGCAAATGTATTTCCGTATCTCTTCGTCATCTTCTACAACTAATATGCGGTGTTTGCTTTTAGAACGTATCTTTTCTTCGTCACTACTTATGGTTTCGGTTACAGGAGCTAGTTCGGTAGCAGTGATATGGGCTATTTGCGGGGTGTTGGAAGTGCGTTCCTCTATATCTTCTGCTTTCAGATGCTCTTTACCTAAAGGCAAACGAATCGTGAAATGACAACCGTTTTTATCTGTGTTGTTTTCTGCTTCAATCGTTCCGTGATGCAGTTCTACCAACGAACGCGTCAGGTGTAAACCGATGCCCGTACCTACGCCGGAATTGTTGATGTTGTTGCGTATCTGGTAGAAACGGTCAAAGATACGTCCGATTTCTTTTTCATTGATACCGATACCATTATCCTCAATCACTATTTCAAAATAATGTTGTATAGATGATGACTTATCCTCATTTCTGTATGTACGTAGATAAATGTTGATTTCACCATCCTCCGGAGTAAATTTAAGTGCGTTGGTTAACACATTGAGTATTACTTTGTCGAAATTCTTCGGATCTACCCAAGCGTTCAGCTCTTCTACTTCGGGCTTGTAGTTAAGAGATATTTTCTTAGCATGGGCTTGATATTCGAAACTACTGTATAATTCGCGGATGAAGCCTACTATTTCTGTTTCCTGAAACTTCAGGAACATTTGCCCCTTGTCAATCTTACGGATGTCCATTAGCTGATTTACCAAGCGGAGAAGACGTTCTGCATTCCTATAAATGGCATGATAGGTTCGTTGCCGCTCGCTATCTTTGTCTGCTGCCATTAGTTTTTGCAGCGGACTGATGATAAGCGTCATCGGTGTACGGATTTCGTGGGAAATATTGATAAAGAACTGCAGCTTAGCTTCATTGATTTGTTCGGCATGGACATGTTCCAGTATCTCCTGACGTACACGGTAGCGGTGACGGATTTGGATGATAATGAAGTAGATAATTGCGCATACGATCAAAGCATAGATGCATTTAGCCCAAAAGGAGGCATACCATGCCGGTGAAATTACAATAGTGATTTGCTTGGTGTCGGAGTACGTCATATAATCCTTGGCTTTTACACTGAAATTGTAGACTCCCGGTGCCAGGTCGCTGAATGAAATCCGGTTGATGCCGGGGCGTAGAGTGACCCAATGTTCATTGTTAATGGCATACATATAGGTGATACGCTCGGGGTTACTGAATTCCATAGTCGAGAATTCAATGCTGAAGGAGTTGTCTTTGTAGGAGAGGTGGAACTTGTCTGCGTCCATTACAGCGCCTTCCACTATTTCTGTTCCACCAGATTTCATCCCTTTCTTAACACTCTCATTGTGAATGTAGAATCCGGTAATATAGATACTGGGCTTCGAGGCGCTGCTGGTTATCTCCTGAGGGTTGAAGTAGGTAACTCCATTGACTCCTCCGAATACGATTTCACCTTTGGCATCCACATAAACGGCTCCTTTACTGAATTCATTGCCTTGTAGTCCATCGTTGGCATAATAGGAAATAAAGCTCTTGTGCTCAGGATTGAATCGAGCCACACCATAACTTGTGCTAATCCATATTTCGTTATTCTTATCTTCTACGATAGCGCAGATTACATTGCCCGGCAACCCGTCTTTGATGGTATAGTCGTGAGACTCCCGGCTGGTAGGGTTCAGAAATTTCAATCCTTCGGAAGTACCTATCCAGAGATTGCCGGCGTTGTCTTCACAAAGTGCATAAATCACGGAATTGGGGAATAGCTTATTATTCCCGAAGGTTGAAGCGAAGTCCATGGTTTTCAGGTCTAGACAACTGAGCCCGTTGTAAGTACCGATGTAGAGCTTATCATCTTTGGAGTGTAGCAAGCTGGTTACCCATAAACTGGGAAGTATATTCGCATCTTTGGCATATTGCACACCCGGTTCGCCGACTTTGCAGCGGGTGGTGATGCCTGTATTGAGATCCATGCGATAAATTCCCGACCCCATGGTACCTATCCAGAGGTTTTGATGGCGGTCTTCTGTAAAGCAATATACGCGCATGTTGCTCGATTGGGAATTATCATTTACTAACTGTATATATTGGCAACGTCCGGTTTGCGGGTCCAACTTTGCCATTCCCTGCATGTATGACCCTAGCCAAATGTTATGTTTCGAGTCTTCATAAATACTCATGATAGTGGAGGGAACCGAACTTGCGTCATTAGAGTGGACAAAGTGCGTCACTCGTTCTCCTTTTTCATTGACCTTGTATAAACCATCATTGTCTGTACCTACCCACAATGTGCCGGTATGGTCTTTACAGACAGCCATGATGCAACTCGAACCTATTACATTTTTCTGTGCCGATTTATAGCCCAAATACTTGAATGCGTTCGTCACAGCGGGTACAAGCAATACACCTTTTTGGAAGAATCCCAACCAGATATTTCCTATCCGGTCTTTCATTATGGAATGAATCTTTGATTTGTTGAGGTCGAAAGTCGTGAGATTCAGTTTGCCTTCTACGATTTCTTTCTTCTTGATGTCATATACCTTCATGCCGTTTCCATCGGTGCCTATGTAGATTTCATCGGGGCTTGCCAGGTGAAGAGTTTTAATGGGTAAATCCGGATAGGAAGGGGAGATAACAGCCTCGAAGGTGGCTTTAGTACTGTTGTACCGGAATAAACCTTTGCCCAGTGTTCCTACATATATGTTGCCCGTTCCATCTTCGCAGATACTGGTGAGTGAGATTCCCATTTCATTGATTGTTGCGAGGAAATTAGAAGTCTGTTTACTCGAAGTAATACAAAACAACCCTTTATTGCCGGTGCCGATCCATAAATTCCCTTTCCCGTCCTCGTGCATTTGGTTGACGATACTGCTCGGGATAGGGTCGTCTATATGTTCGGCTTTTAATTTACCGTTGTTTTCCACTATTTTGAAAATGCCGTGACCGGCGGTTCCTACAAATATATCTCCATTTCTGCGTTCAATCATGGTGGCTACGTTTGCTGTGGTAGGCTCTCCGTTTTCTAGTAGTGGTATGTCGGTAAACTGATCTGTGGCGGAATCATAACTTTGCAGTCCGCTCAGGGTGCCGACATAGCAATGGCCGTGACGGTCTTCGAAGAGGAAGCGTACATAATTGTTGAGTAGTGAATGCTCGTTTTCTTTATCGTGTTTATAGATGGTGAATTTGGCTCCGTCATATCGGTTCAGACCATCTTCTGTGGCAATCCAGATGATTCCGTTCTTGTCTTGGTAAACGGTATTAATCATGCTGCTTGACAGTTCGTTGTCGACGGTGAACAATCTTCCGGTCTGCCCGTGGCATATCATGGATACGCTTAGACAAATGAGGCATAGTATAGATTTGAAATTCATAAAGCTGTGTCTTTGTGGATACAATTCTCTACAAAGATACAGCTTTATTTATGAAAACAGAAGTTATCTGTTCTTATTCAGTAATGCGCCGGTAGGGCATTCGTAGTTACTGATGTGAAGCTCGATTTGCTTCAAATCTTCAAGCTCATGGATGGGACGCTCTATGTCGGCAGGGATCGGTAGTTTTGAAAACTCCTGAAAGTAGAGTAGGCAGGCATCCTTCCACCAGATAGCATCCCGCATTTGTATTTTCAGTCGGGATTGCACGTCTTTGAAACGACAGGCATCCATGTACTTTTCGGCTTTGTCCCAAGTCTTTTGAAATTCTCTTACTTGTTGTACGCCGTGGTCGTAATGATAGCAAAGTTCCTCCCACAAGCTACGTCCGCTCTTCAGGGTGTGTGTCCAGGGGACGTGATGAAACCAAAGAAGATATTCTTCGGGGCAAGTGCCTAAATCATCGTAAAGCTTGGCTAGATGATCGGGGTATTGGCTGACGGCATTGCTCCCCGTACGGCTACGGTCAAAGCCGATGCCATTGGCGTCTGCTCTGTGGTAGTAAGACGGCAACCAATCGGGACGGGCATCAGGTATGCTGCACCAAGGCTGGGGGCCATAATGATGTCCCCATGCAAAGATATGGTGCAATCCCAGTGGCATCATATAATTTACAACAGCTTCGTGGCTTTCGAGCATCCTCTTTTTTAACGAAGAAAGAAGAATTAAGTAGGAAGAATCAGTCTGCCCATCTACACCGCATGGTAATTCTTCATTCTTCATTTTTCGTTCTTCATTAAAAAAGGTCTGCCGTAGCCATTCATCTGCTATTGCATCGGAAGACAGAGACGGATTCCATGCCAGGCGTCCGAAGGCATACCAGTTGGCTTGGGCAAAGGGGTGTCCGCACCAGTTAGTATCTGTACCGATATTGGCAACACCGGCAACGGCTTTCAGAGAAGCGGGTGGTACAAGGCTGAAAAACTCTTTCCACATTGGAGCCAGGAAGCAGAGGTGGTTGGAGTGCCCCAGATATTCCTGCGTAATTTGAAGTTCGGCCATAACCGGGGTGCGTTGCATGGCACCGAACAGAGGGCTATAGGGCTCGCGCGGCTGGAAGTCTATCGGACCGTTCTTTATTTGTATAATAACGTTTGGGCGGAATTGTCCGTCCAAAGGCTTGAATTCGAGATAAGCTTGCTTGGCGCGGTCGGCGTCCGAGGGGCTGTAGACAAAGGCACGCCACATCACGATACCGTTGTAAGGTTTCAGGGCGTCGGCAAGCATGTTGGCTCCTTCGGCATGGGTACGTCCAAAGTCACAAGGACCGGGTTGTCCCTCGGAATTGGCTTTTACCAAGAAGCCGCCGAAGTCGGGGATGGTGCGGTAAATCTCACGAACTTTGTTCTTCCACCAGTCGATGACTTCTTTATTCAACGGATCGGCGGTGGAAAGGTTATCCAATACCATGGGCGAGGCAAAGTTCACCGAAAGATAAACCCGTATGCCGTATGGGCGGAATACGTCGGCAAGTGCTTTTACTTTTTGTAGATACTGTGGAGTGAGAATTTGGGGCGAGGCATTTACATTGTTCACTACGGTGCCGTTGATGCCTACGGAGGCATTGGCACGCGCGTATGCTTCATATCTGCCGGAGAGAGTAGCGGGCAGTTCCTCCCAGTTCCAAAGGGACTTTCCGGCATAGCCGCGTTCAATGGTTCCATCTTGGTTATCCCAATGGTTGAGGATGCGCAGAGGGTATGCCGGGTTTTCCGTTGACTGCTTGTCTTGGGAGAGGGCGTTGCTTACTTGCCCTGTCTCTTGCAAGCGGATCAGGTGATAGGCTCCGTAGAGCAGACCGATTTCAGTAGGGGAGGTAACAGATAGTTTCCCACCCGTTTCCTGAATGCGGAACCCGTCTTGAGCCAGTTGCTTGTCTTTCTTCAGGGCTAATGTGACGGGTATTCCGCGCCATGCCTGTTGCAATTCGTTGACGGCAAGGGTTAAGGTCGGAGATTTCCGTGTGTGCGGGGTGATGACTTGTGCATTTGCTCCACTGCCTTGTCGCAGCCATAGGCGGCTACCATCTTCGGCAGACATGGGTAGGACGAGCAGCAGTAGGATGCTGATAAATGTCAGTAGTTGCTGTTTCATAGCTTTAGTTATTAGAGAGTTGGGGTGATATCCTGGCAGAGCAGGGCACTCCTGTATACTGAGACAAGAATCATACGGTATGATTGTATGAATCATACGGTATGATTATAGCAATCATACGGTATGATTCTTGTCTCAGTTTTATTATGAGTATAATTCAGTTTACTTTTCTATAGGCTTCACATATACATTGAATGTGGTTAATCTTCACCTCCACCCTCAATCGTGATGATTCTTCCTTCTGCATCATATTCCAGCTCGCACACTTTGAGGCTACGCAGCCAGGTCTTACCGTTGGAGGGCACGCAATCGTGGTGGAACAGATACCATTTACCTTTATACTCCACGATGGCATGATGGGTAGTCCAGCCTATTACCGGAGTAAGGATGACCCCCTGGTAAGTGAAAGGCCCGTAGGGATTGTCGCCAATGGCATAGCACAGACGGTGTGTATCGCCGGTAGAGTAGGAGAAGTAGTATTTGCCGTTGTACTTGTGCATCCAACTGGCTTCGAAGAAGCGGCGTTGGGTGTCACCTGCTGTCAAGGGCTTTCCATCTTCATCCAGAATGACTACGGGTTTCGGCTCTTCGGCAAACTCCAGCATGTCGGGGCTGAGCTTTGCGATGCGGGCGGGCAGAGCAGGTGCGTCGCCTTCGGGCAATAGGGCGCTTTCCAGTGCCTTGTTGTCGCGGTAGCGTTGCAGTTGTCCGCCCCACAAACCGCCGAAGTACATGTAGTAGTTGCCGTCTCCATCGTTCAAGATGGCAGGGTCAATGCTATAACTGCCTTTCATCGGGTCCGGTTGAGGGATGAACGGGCCTTCGGGACGGTCACTGACGGCTACGCCGATGCGGAAGATATCATTCTTGTCCTTTAGGGGGAAATACATATAATACTTGCCGTCTTTCAAGGCCACGTCGCAATCCCATAACTGCCGTCCTGCCCACGGAATGTCTTTTACTTGCAGCACCCGTCCGTGGTCTTTTATTTCACCGTGCATCACGTCGTCGGTAGAGAAGACATGATAATCCTTCATATCGAAGTGGTCGCCATTGTCATTCTCTTCGATGCCACTCTCCCAGTCGTGTGAAGGGTATATGTAGAGGATGTCGTTGAATACGTGTACGGCAGGATCTGCCATATAATCTCCCGGTACTAAATATCTCATTTCTTTCTTCATGGTTTCTATCTTTTTAAGGTTGATGATTTTACTTGTTATAATCTCCGGTGGCATAGATGCCTGCCATCGTTCCTGTAAATCCGCCGGCAGTTTGTGTACTGAGCAGATCGGCGGAAACGGGTTCGCCTACCTGCGTCCAACCGCTTTCGGGGTTGAGGGAATAGCTGAAGGTGTAGTTCGCTTGTTTGTCTCCCGTTACTTTCAGGTAAACTTTCTTCCCGGCATCGGCTTTTTGTAGCGGAGCAACTGCCTCTGCAAGTGTTTTTCCATTGCTGTTGGCTATTAATTTCAGACAAGGCTCTCCCTGTTCACTTTGTGTTTTGCCGAAGCGGATGTTGCACGCATCGTTGTGGAAAAGGAGAAGGCCGGCAAAGTCTTCTGTAGCTGTCGGGGTGAAGCTGAGAGCGGTTTGGGCATTAAATTCGCAACTTGTCACCCAACGGCCGATAGCCGAAGGTTGTCTCCAATCGTCGATTCTCGTGCTGCGGGCAGCCAATGCCAGTTTGCCATCTTTATCTATCTCATAGAAAGCGGTTTGTGGAGTGCGGATGAAGAATGCTTCGTTAGTCAGTCCTTCTGCGTTCCACAGCGGAGTGGGGGCAAGCGGACGATTATTGTATGCGAT
The DNA here is from genome assembly GCA_023458215.1 of Bacteroidota bacterium. The sequence continues at coordinate 20,973 of JAEXAJ010000161.1, read as the reverse complement.
GGGGGTTGAGGCAGGCAGAATAATCGGCTGATCTTCTTTCCAACTGACCGGTAGCAGGAATGTTTCACGTCCCATAACATCGTGTCCGTCACGATAGGGGCGTACGCTGAGGAATACCGCATACCAATCACCTTCCGGTGTTTGTACAAGGTCGGCATGTCCGGTACAAGTTACAGGATTCGGGCGATTGTCGGGCAAATCGCGTTGCGTCAGTATCGGATTGATGGCGCAAGGCTTGAAAGGCCCGAAAGGAGAATTCCCTGAGAAGATGACTTCGCAATGATCAGGTCCTGTACCTCCTTCGGCAGCCATTAAATAATAGGTGTTGTTGATGTGGTATAAATGGGGTCCTTCAATCCAGATAGGCTTTTCGGCGGGATTTACGCCACCGTTGATAATCATCTGCTGCTTACCTGTGACGCATCCCTGCTTCCAGTCAAACTCTCGCACCCATATAGCGCGGTGCCCGTCGTATAAAGCTTTACCGGCAGGTGCGTCATTGTTTACGATGTAGGCTTTGCCATCTGTGTCGAAAAGGAAACTGGGATCTATACCGCCGACTTCGGGCAAGAACGTAGGGTCACTCCATTCGCCTTTCTTAGGATCGTCTGTGGTGACGAAGAAGTTACCACCGCCATCTACGGCGGTAGTAATCATATAGAAAAGTTTGTTGTGCGGATTGTATTTGATGTCAGGGGCGTAAATACCTCCACTGATCCGCAATCCGTCTTTCAGTGAAAGTTGGGAAGGACGATTCAGTACATACCCCAGTTGTTTCCAGTTTTTGAGGTCGTTGCTATGCCAAATGGGCACACCGGGGTAGAAGGCGAAAGAAGAATTCACCAGGTAATAGTCGTTTCCTACACGGCAGATACTCGGGTCGGGATAACAACCGGGCAAGATGGGATTGGCGGCGGTTGAATCTTTGTCACCCGGTACTTCGTACTTGAATTCATCGAACAGGGCCGTCTTGGGTGCGGTAATCTCGCGAACAAACGGCTTGGGTTGGTGGTTGCGGTCGAAAAGCAACGGATAATCGTGGCGGCCGTGTACGGGGAAATTGTTTTTCCAGGATTCACCGTCGCACACACCCCAGGCAGTGACACGCGTTATTACATCGGAATGCTTCAGGAAGAGGTCGAAGAAAGACTTCATGCGAGCGTTCCAAATGTGTGAAACGGAGTCGGGCAATGCCTCGGGATAGGGGTTTAATGCTTTACGGTAAGCAGCGGTATCGCCGATGTTGGCACCTTCTTTTACGGTGGGCAGTGCGCTCATATCCCATTCTGTAATCATCACTTTGACACCGGTTCCGGCAAAGGCAAGCAGGCTCTTTTCGAAGTCGTTGATATCGGGATGATCCATACCCATGTGTCCCTGCATGCCGACGGCGTCGATGCGTAGGCCGCGTTCTTTCAACTTATTGACCAGGCGTACTACTCCGTCACGACGACCGGGTACGTTCATACCATAGTCATTGTAGTAAAGTTCGGCGTCCGGGTCAGCTTCGTGGGCATACTGAAAGGCAAGAGGAATGTATTCTTCTCCCAATATCTCGTAGAAGGGAGTTTTGCGGTACGAACCGTCCTCGATAATGGCTTCATTCACTACATCCCATCCTTTGATACGTCCCTTGTAGCGGCCGACGATGGTTGTAATATGTTCTTTCATGCGTGCTTTCAAAACTTCGGGTGTCACTTGCTTCCCGTCTTTATCTACGCAAAACCAGCGCGATAACTGTGAGTGCCAGATGAGGCAATGTCCGGTGACCGTCATTCCATTATCTTCGCCGAACTTCACTAACGAATCGGCGGGAATGAAGTTATAGCGATCTTCTTCGGGGTGAATCACTTCGCTCTTCATACAGTTCTCGGCAACAATGGCGTTGAAGTGCTTTTTTATGATTCCAACGGCGGCTGTGTCATGTCCGGATGCCTGACTGGTGTTGATGGCTGCTCCAATAAGAAAACGGTCGCCTACAGCTTCTTTCAGTGAACGCTCGGTTTGTGTGGTGGTTTGCTTCTGTCCTCCACAGGCAGCCAGTGTGGTTGCGGTGAGAAGGAAAAGGAGGTTTCTTAGTCTCATAACATTTGAGTTGTTTATGGGTTTCTATTTATATATTTTTGTGCTATTCGTTTTAATAATCAGCTTTCTTTCTTCGCTCGGTCAATTCCGCCTGCATCTCTTCATTGAATTGCTTGGTAATAGGATAGAAGAACAAGGTAATGACGCCCACAAAGAAAGTTGCGGCAGGTATCAGACTGGATGATAATAAGATACCATGAATAGCCGATTCTGATTGTACTGTACCTGCCCCCGATACATATCCGAAGCCTGAAAGTAGGAATCCGAGGATAGCGCCTCCTATACCCAGGCCGGCTTTGAGGGCAAATACTACTCCGGCAAATACAAAGCCTGTGGCACGACGGTAGTTTACATATTCCGAATGATCGGCTACATCGGCAATCATTGCCCAAAGCAAAGGTACTGTAGGTGCATAAGCCAGACTCTTGAGGAAATTCAATACAAACATTGATTCTATATCCGTTTCATTGGGGAAGTAGAAGAAGGCGGTAAACAAGGCGGTCAATGCCAGGCAGATAATGAATACCCGTTTCTTCCCATAACGATTGGCAAGGAAACCGGATAAGAAAATAACTCCGAAGAATTGTACCAGGGCACCCAGCATATTGAACACACCAAAACCAACTTCGTAAGCTTTATCCGGACCCGATACAATCAAACCAAAGGCATTCAATATCGTATAACCTATCCCTGTACCGGGTTCGGTAGCCACCAAACCTAATTTGTCGAGGAAGGCATACAATGCGTTGGAGTCTACATAATTCTCGAAATAGTAGTTCATGGCACTGCCCCACATGGCAAGCGTGGTGAAAATGAACAGTGTAAGGATAAACATAGCCCGCCACGGAACACTCTTAAACACGTCTTTAATATCCTTTCGGGTATCGGTTTTCTGACTGGCAGGCGGTGTGATACGTTCGCGGCTCGAAAAGAAGGTGATGACGAAGAACACCAAACCGATGACTGCAAACAATGAAATGGTGCAAAGCCACCCATGTCCTTTGTCACCTCCGTCAGCAAATTTGCTTACCAATGGTAAGGTTAATCCTTGTACCACAAATTGTGCAATGGTAGCGGCAACAAAACGTACGGAAGTAATACTGGTGCGTTCTTTTATATCGCTCGACATAACTCCGCCCAGTGAAGCGTATGGAGTATTATTGAACGAATATAATGTCATCAGCAAAGTATAAGAAATCGTGGCATATACAGCCACTAGGCCTTTGTCTTCGATACCCGGGTTATAGAATGCCAATATGTAGAATACCATAAACGGGAGTGCCGTCCATATTACCCACGGGCGATACTTTCCCCACCGTGTTTGTGTCCGGTCGGAGAGAATGCCTACTGTGGGATCAACGAAAGCATCTACAATGCGGGCTATCAGCATGACGCTTCCCGCCACGGCACCTTCCAGCCCGAATACGTCAGTATAGAACTTCGTTTGATAAATCATCATCATCTGGAACACGAGGTTCGCAGAGCAATCACCGAGACTGTAACCGATCTTCTCGGCCATGGAAACCTTTTGGCTTAGTGTGTTCATTTTGGTATAAGTTATAGATTGGTAAGTTATGGGTTATTTACTTTTGAGGTCTGTGGCTTGTAAGGCACTTTGGGCTATGCGTTCTCCAAGAGTTTTCTTGTCCAGCGGATGGATGTCGTTCCATTCGCCTAAGTCACTGTTCTTGATAAGTAGGGCGTTCTTGTTCATTTGGGCTGCCTTGGCCTGCTCCCGGCGCATTTCTGCCCAGGACTTACGTCCATAGATATCGTCTTTTGAGAGGAAATCGGCTAGCTCTACAATATAAAAAGGTAGTTCGGCATTATGGAAGGTAGTGCGCCAGTCCGAAATCAGGGTGGTGAGCAATGCTGCATATTCGTTGCGCTGTGATACGTTGGACTCCCCTTGATACCAGATAACTCCTTTCAGTGCGCAATTCTTTAGCGGGGCAATCATTGCATTATACAAACAAACCGGTTTATAGCAGAAGAATGTAGAGCCGGGAGCATTGGGCATCGGTGCTCCAAGGCGATATTTCCATTCACCTTCAAGACTGATCTCTTCGTTGTTGCAGATAATCTTGTAAGGCTTTTCTTTTACGAAGTGTGCATATCCGCCATTGCTGATGAGGCGAATCGTAATGTTGTTATTTCCTGCTTTAAGCAATCCTTCGGGAATGGTGTAGATACGTGGAGGGTATTGATAACCGGTAGTGCCTACAAATTTACCGTTTACATAGACCGAATCTGCATCTACGATACAACCCAACCGGAGAGTGGCTTTCTGACTTGCCATGGAGGCGGGTATTGACAGACTTTTGCGGAACCAGTGAGAGCCGTTAATCGGATTCAAGCCGTTGTTATTCCATTCGGCAGAAAGCAGGTCGACACTTTGCCAATTGCTATCATCATAATTGGTGGCATACCACGGTGTTGCTTCGTGTAATCCGGCATCGCCTCGATAAAGGGCGGTGTTCCAGCGATAGGAGCTTTCCCCTTCTGTTTTCTTGAGATGTTCGCAATATGCGTCATCTTCGTACTGGCGTTTAGCATTGATATATTTAGGAAATTCTTTCAGTCCTTCTTCACTGATCCAAGCTTCAACGGGGGTTCCTCCCCAACTTGCATTGATTAATCCTACAGGTACACCTGTCTTCTCATAATAAGCCTTTGCGAAGAAATAGGCTAGAGCGGAGAAGTTCAGGACGTTTTCTTGTGTTAGCGCTTTCCAGTTTGCCGGAGGAGTGTCTTGTTGTGGGGCATGGAAGTTATAAACTTTAGGTACGATGATGTGGCGTATCTTGTCATTGTTGTACGCAGCAATTTCATCCCGGAACATATCTGTTACACGACCTACGGGCAATTCCATATTTGATTGTCCTGAGCATAACCATACGTCGCCTACCAGTATATCTTTCAGTTCGATGTCATTTACTTGCAGGGTGAAAGGACCTCCTGCTTTTAAGGGAGGTAAAGTAATACTCCAATTGCCATTTGCATCGGCGGTTGCGGAATAAGAACTTTTCAGTTTTTCTCCTTTGTAGGCGGTGGGGATACCTTTCTTTGGGAATTTCACCTGCACGTTTTCTCCGGCATCTGCCGTGCCCCATACTTTTACCGGTTGTTCGCGCTGTAGTACCATGCTATCCGAAATTAGAGCAGGTAACTTTACCTTTGCTTCTGCCGGTGAGGCAATGCAAAGGTAAAGCAGCGCTGCTACTACTCCTAACCTAAACCTACTATGAATTAAACTTTTCATCACTGTGTGTATTTCTATTGTTTCTGCAAAGATAGCAATGCCATTGGTTAAAGTCTACCGAACTATGTAGCACAAAATTTTATACAGGTAACATATCATAATACGTATGTTACATAAACCTTCGTCTATGTAACATCTGCTTTGTTTATGCAGCTAAATAGCATAATCTTCGCCTTTTTCTCAACCATATCGTTACTTTGGTTGTTTTATCTTTCAGTAATATTCCGGGTGTGTGAGAATTGTTTTTCAAACTATGTAATAATGGAAGGTATGAAACAAATAATTTTTATTTTTGTAGCATTAATCAATTGTCTGGCTTGTTCGGGTAATCCGGTGGGAAAGACAGAAAAGGAAAAGAATATGAAACCAATGAAAGAAATTTATCTGGCGGGAGGATGTTTTTGGGGTACCGAACATTTCTTGAAACAAATAGATGGAGTGGAAGTCACCCAAGTAGGCTATGCGAATGGAAACATTGCAAACCCTACCTATGAGCAAGTATGTACCGGCACTACGGACTTTGCCGAAACAGTGAAAGTAGAATACGATCCTGAGAAAGTGGATTTACCTTTTCTTATCGACCTTTACTTTAAAACGATCGATCCAACCAGTATGAACCGTCAGGGAGGTGATAGAGGTACCCAATACCGTACCGGTATTTACTATACGGATTCTGCCGATCTCCCGGTTATAAAGGAAACTGTGCAGAGTTTGGCGGCAAACTACACTAAGCCTTTGGTTGTGGAAATTGAGCCGTTAAAGAACTTCTATCCTGCCGAAGATTATCATCAGGATTATTTGGATAAGAATCCGGGAGGATATTGTCACATTCATCCCGAATTGTTCGACTTGGCTCGTCATGCGAAGATGAAGAAGAAAGCGGTTGCTTATGTAAAACCGGATGATGCCACTTTACGTTCGCAGCTCACAGCAGAGCAATATGCCGTAACCCAAAAGAATGCTACTGAGCCTGCTTTCAAGAATGAGTACTGGGACGAACACCGCCCGGGCATTTATGTCGATATTACCACGGGTGAACCTCTTTTTGTCTCTACCGATAAATTTGATTCCGGTTGTGGCTGGCCTAGTTTCTCAAAGCCCATAGACAACAAACTCATACAGGAGAAAGCAGATACCACTCACGGCATGGTACGTACGGAAGTGCGTAGCAAAACAGGCGATGCTCATTTGGGACACGTTTTTGATGATGGTCCCGCAGATAAGGGTGGTCTGAGATATTGCATTAATAGTGCTTCTTTGCGTTTCATTCCTAAAGATAAGATGCAAGCAGAAGGCTATGGCGAGTACCTGAATTTAGTGAAATAGGTGGAAATGGATATACTATTGGTTAGCAATGATGATAGCTGCCGTAGCCGCATAGCACAGGAATTACTGAACTCTTTTGGCCGGGGTATGAAAATATCTACCGCAGGGATCATCGAAGGAAGTTATATCCCTGATGCTGTCTGTAATGTAATGGAGCAGAATGGCTATGATATATCACGCAAGAAACCGTCATCCGTCGGAGCATACACCCGTCAGTCATGGGATTATGTAATCACCCTTTGCAAAGAGGCCGAAGATGAATTGAAATATATGAATCTTAAAGCAACGCATTATGCTCGTTTCTATTTTGATGACCCTTTTATAAAACGAGGTCAGAGTGGAGGTGAACAGGAACAACAGGCTGCCATTTTATATGATGCCATGTACCATGATCTTTACGAATTCTATCGTGATGAGTTGAGTGAACAATTAATGCCTCGCTGTACGTGTGGGGCAAATATCTATTGTCGTTGCGAGTAAAAAGTTACATAGTTAGGATAGATGAGTCCTAACTATGTAACTTCATTTTTATAAAAATGCAGTATAAGTATAAACCCTCACTTTTCTTACCCTCCAATCTCTCCTAATAGATCAAATGAAGGGGCGAAAAACAATGTACCTGTTACGGGAGTACTAAAGTCAAGTAGGCGGTCGGTATTTCCAACGGGGTCACCAATAAACATTCTTTCGAGCATCAAACGGGTGGTTGAAAACTTTCCGGCATATCCAATAAAATAAGTACCATATTCTCCCTTGGAGGTATTGGCAAAAGGCATATTAGCGCGGACTATTTTTAAATCATCACCTACGTTGGTTACAGCATTGTGGGCATTTGCCGGTTTGTCTTCATCCGAAAGCTCCACATCATTGAATTTGTGGCGACCGATTACCTTTTCCTGTTCTTCGGTTGGCAGTGAGTTCCATCCTATCATATCATGAATATATTTCTGAACAAAAACATAGCTACCACCTGCAAAGTCGGGATCTTCTTCACCAATAACGGCAAATTGATAGGGATTTTCATCTACAGCAGGGTTTTCAGTACCGTCTACAAAACCGATGATGGCTTTGCCGTTCATGTATCTGAAACCGTGAGTCTCGTCGATAGAAACAACTGCTCCGCTAAGTTTTTCATCAATAATTGAAGCAAATTCAAAACAGAGTCCCATCTGTTTAGAACGGATATGAAACAGCAGATCACCCGGAGTTGATACAGCAACATGTTTATCACCGCGTATCTCTGCAAATGTTTTAAGTTCTTTAGGCTTCTCCCGACCGGGGAAGAGTTTGCTCCATGCATCAGCTCCGAATCCTAAAGTAGCACTAAACTTTGCATCGGGAAAACGGTTTTGCATACTGCGAATCAGTGCCGAAAAGTTGGCACAAACATCTTTCACTTTCTCCTCCGTGTCCGGAGTTTCTAAAAGGCCGTAGACTATAAATATGGCATTTTCACCGGGATGTTCAGTAACGGCTTGCGGGAATTTTTTCATATTAAACTCTGAATTATTATTTAATTAGTAGTATTTTAAATATAAGGAATAAAGGAGGAAAGTTGTTTTTGGGGAGTTTGTTTTTTAACAGCAAATAAGATACTTATGCTACTAGATTTTAGTGATTTTATTATACTTTTGTATCAAGTCGGCTGGCTTATCTTCGAGGGTATTATGACATGTTGTATTTTATAAGAGACTTCGGCATAATGTATGGTATGGTTCTTATGGAATAAAATACGATGTAACTACTTTCAACCTGATAGAATTGAAAAGCAAGATTTAGATTATGGATACTTTCAACTCAGATAATAGGATTTTGGATTGTTCCGTTTTGGAGAGCTTCTTTATCCAAAGCGGAATCTTGAAATCATTTAAGAAGAATGAATACTTTGTTCGGCAAGGTGATAAAACAAGAACTATCGGATATGTGGCAACAGGTGTTTTCCGATTGTCTCGTATTGATGCCAATGGCAATGAGTGGATTATAGGATATAGTTTCGAGCATGATTTTGTTTGTGACTATCCGGCAATGATACAAAATGAGGCAGCTTCCATAAATATTCAGGCTTCAATAGATTGCACAGCTTATCTAATACCTTTCAGTGAGTTGAATGACTTTTGGGAAACCGATATGAGTACCCAACGTCTGGGTAGGAATATAGCGGAAACAATGTTTTCGGAGATTGCTCAACGGTTATATCGTTTTTATGATACGCCCGAACAGAGGTATATCACATTGATGCAGCGCTATCCTCAATTGCAAGAACGGCTGACACTGAAAGAGATTGCTTCCTTTATAGGCGTTGCACCTGAAACAGTCAGTAGGATACGGAAGAATCTTCTCTTCAAATGAGGTCTTGACTTTCGTCAAGGATTTTATCTTTTTCTTTGCCTAATATTGCCAACTAAAATAATTGTGCAGTTAGATGGAAGCATATACTCATTATGGCAAACAGGCGGATGTCTTCAAGCATCTTGTATTATGTGAGGTACTCAAAAATGAGATGCCGGTAGTGTATATAGATACAAACTCGGCCAATGCTGTTTATCGGTTGCAGCATACGCCGGAACAGGATTATGGTATTTATTATTTCTTGCAGGCAGCTTCTGCAAATAGTAAATTGAAAGAATCCGATTATTATAGGCTGGCAAGTGAGGCTCTGAGAAAAAGTTGTTATTATGGATCTCCCGCATTGGCAATCAAAATATTGAGGGATTGTGCGAACAAGTATTATTTCTTTGATTTGGAAAGTAAGTCGTTGGATAATATTTGGGAATTTGCAGTGCAAGAACATCTCAATAGTCGGGTAATGATACAGAATTGCGATTCTACGAAAGGTGTCATGGACCTACTACCGACACTTCCTAAAGATTCATTTCTTCATATTGACCCCTACGAAATAGATAAAATAGGAGTAAGCGGACATACTTACTTTGATATTTTTATTCAGGCTTCGCGATTAGGAATGAAATGTTTATTGTGGTACGGGTTTATGACGTTAGATGATAAACAGAGATTGGATAAATATATGGATTCCCATTTGCAGAATTCTGGTATTCAGAATATAATAGGCTCAGAGTTAATAATGAATTGTATCAGGGAAAATACAGTCTATTGCAATCCGGGAATTTTAGGCAGTGGGCTTTTGGCTACCAACTTATCTGCAAAATCCAATTGTCAGCTTCTTAATTTTACCCGATTGCTAGTTGATACTTATAAGAATAGTCAGTACAAAAGTCAGGATGGAAGTTTATACTATGAGTTGTTCTTACGTTGATCCGTTGTTTAGATAGCCTGTTATAAACAAAAAAGAGAGCTACTTTTAAGTAACTCTCTGATTTTGAAGTGGTGCCACCAGGAATCGAACCGGGGACTCAAGGATTTTCAGTCCTTTGCTCTACCAACTGAGCTATGGCACCTTGTTTCTTGTTTGCGGTTGCAAAGGTAGTGAAAGTTTTGGACTACACAAGGGGTTTGATAATAAAAAACGCTGATAAATGGCTATATGGCTAATTATCAGCGTTTATTATGTCGAAAAAAATATTGAAAAAGTTTGTTGTAACTTGGTTACTCCAATTTTATTATTCGTTTTCTTCGGGTTTATCACTCAAATTGTTGGTATTTTCTGCTTCTTCGGAGGGGGTGGCATCTTCCTGTAACGGGTTCCAGCCTTGGGCTTTCAACTCGAATTCCTGACCGTCGCGGGTTATCAGGGCGCAGCCTAATTCCGGTCGGGTGATGTGTCCGATAAGCTTTACACCTTCCATTTCAGAAATCTTATCATGCTCGGCAATGGGGACGGTGAAGAGTAATTCGTAATCTTCACCACCATTCAGAGCACAAGTGGTTAAATTCATGTTGAACTCTTCAGCCATGACGGCTGTTTGGTAATCAATGGGGATATGCTCCTCATAAACACGACATCCCATTTTACTTTGGGTGCAGATATGCATTAATTCCGAAGAAAGACCGTCGGAAATATCCATCATGGCAGTAGGCTGAATGCCGGCTTCAGCTAACTTTTTGATGATATCCTTGCGAGCTTCCGGTTTCAATTGGCGTTCCAAAAGATATTCCTTGCCCGCAAAATCGGGTTGCAGGTCTTTGCCACCTCCGGTGAGGGCCGTCTTTTCACGTTCCAAGAGTTGCAGCCCCATATAAGCGGCACCCAAATCACCGGAAACGCAGATAAGATCGGTTTCTTTTGCACCGTTACGATAGACCACTTTACATTTCTCGGCTTCACCGATGCAAGTAATACTGATTGTAAGACCTGTATAAGATGATGATGTATCACCACCAACGATGTCTACATTATATTCTTCACAAGCCAGACGAATACCTGCATACAGTTCTTCCAACTCTTCTACACTGAATCGTTTGGATATGCCCAAAGAAACAGTGATCTGCTTCGGTGTGCCGTTCATGGCATAAATATCGGAGAAGTTCACAACCGCCGATTTATATCCCAAATGTTTAAGCGGAACATAAACCAAGTCAAAATGTACCCCCTCCATCAGCAGATCAGTAGTGACAAGCACCTCCTTATCCGCAGGGTAGGAGAGCACGGCCGCATCATCGCCGACCCCGTATTTGCTGGATTCGTTTTTTAATTCAATACCTTCGGTGAGGTGGCGGATCAATCCGAACTCCCCGAGAGTTGCTATTTCTGTTCTCATTATAAAAATAGTGATTAGTGATTAGTGATTAGTGATTAGTGATTTGTTTGTGATGCTATGCAGAAAGACAACACTGTTGTTGCCCGCAAGGAATCACAAACAAATCACTAATCACTAATCACTTATAACTATTATTTACGCTCTATTAATCAGCTCTCTCATTATCTCCGTCATCTTCGGTTGTGCGGCATCCGCAGCTTTCTGCACTTCTTCGTGTGTCACTTCAACGATCTTGCCTTCCACGCCGAGGTCGGTGATAACTGAGATTCCAAACACTTTAATGCCACAATGGTTCGCAACAATTACTTCGGGAACGGTGGACATGCCTACTGCATCAGCTCCCAGGATGTGGAACAACTTGTATTCCGAAGGAGTTTCGAAAGTGGGGCCTTGAGTACCAATGTACACACCATGTTGCACCTTGATTCCTTTTTCTTCGGCAATGGCATTTGCTTTGCGAATTAGTTCTTTATCGTAAGCTTCGCTCATGTCCGGGAAGCGGGGGCCGTAAGGAATATTCTTTCCACGCAGCGGATGCTCAGGGAAGTAATTGATATGATCGGTGATAATCATCAAATCGCCGATTTCGAAGTCGGGATTCGTTCCGCCGCTAGCGTTGGACACAAACAGGGTTTTGATACCCAACTCACGCATTACACGTACCGGGAAAGTCACCTCCTTCATAGAATACCCTTCGTAGTAATGGAAGCGTCCCTGCATTGCCATGATGTCTTTATTACCTAGTTTGCCGAAGATTAGCTTTCCGCTGTGCCCTTCTACGGTAGAAACGGGGAAGTTGGGTATTTCTTCATACTTTATTTCATACTTCTCAGTGATTTCGCCGGCAAGACTGCCGAGTCCGGTACCGAGGATAATTGCAGTCTCAGGATTTGTGTGCATTCTTCCTTTCAGGAAGGCTGCTGTTTCTTGAATTCGCTCTAACATAGTCAATAATGTTTTGGTCAAATATTTGTTTTTGATTTTGTAAGAATTCTATTTCTATGGGTAATACATAAATGTATGGTTTCAAGGTTTCATCCAGTGCCGGATGGCTTTTCAGCCGGGTGGCATCTTTTTCGGTAGTGATGATTAACCTTGTGCCTTCTTCTAATTGCAGGAATTGTTCTTTAATCAGTTGCAAGTCTTTGGGAATGAAATTGTGATGATCGTCAAATGCCAACAACTTGATGTGCGATGTATAAGATTCTATTTCCTTTACTAGCGGTGCAGGCGAGGCTATGCCGGTGACCAGTAGTATCTGCTCGTTTCCGTTCAAAGCCGAAAGGGCTTTCCGCTTGTCTGTTTTTCCGGGAAATAAGGGTTTCAGCATGCCATAACGGAATCTGGAGAAATACAACTGTTGATAAGGATAGAGATGCAAACGTTTGGCGATAATGTTGAAATCTATCGGTTTGATGTCGCCTGGACATTTGGTTACGATGACGATATTTGCTCTGTTCTTGCCACTGGCAGGTTCGCGTAGCCTTCCGGCGGGCAGTAGGGCGTCGTCGCAAAGCAGTCGGTGAAAGTCGGTCAGCAGAATATTCATTCCGGCTTTTACGTATCGGTGTTGGAAAGCATCATCCAGCAATATGGCATTTACAGCAGGATTTTTCAGAGTCAGCAGTTGCTCAATGCCATGACAACGGTCTTCATCGACCGCTACCCTGATATTGGGAAACTTACTCTTGATTTGATAGGGTTCGTCTCCTATTTGCTCTACATCGCTTTTGGCATCTGCCAGCACATAACCTTTGCTTTTCCGCTTGTAACCACGGCTTAGGGTAGCCACCTGTAAGCCTGTTTTTTGCAATAACTTTATCAGATATTCCGTATGAGGCGTCTTACCCGTTCCGCCTACGGCGAGGTTGCCCACGCATATTACAGGAACGTCAAAACTCTTTGACCGGAGCCAGCCCCAGTCAAAGAGTTTATTACGTAAGCTTACCCCTATCCCGTAGAACCACGAGAGAGGGTATAGCCAATGGTATATCTTTCCCGGCGACATACCGTTTATTGAATATTCAGTTCAAAAGGAACACGAGCCTGTATGCGGTCACTCTTTTCGAAGTTTTCCAAAGCACTGAACTGCTGGTAGATTTCACCGATTGTCCCCTTCATCATACGAACTTTAATGTAGTTGCCGGGGTTTGTATTCATCAGGCTTTCGAAGAAACTTTCCTTAGCCGGGTAATTCATTATAGTGTAAGCATCTATGCCGGCTTTTGCTATGGCTATTTCCAAAGCTTTGTCCAGACCGCCCAGTACGTCTACCAGACCTAGTTCTTTGGCGTTACTTCCTGTCCATACGCGACCTTGGGCAATTTTGTCCAATTCTTCTTTGCTGATACCTCGTCCGTCGGAACAACGTGTCAGGAATAAATCGTATCCTTGGTTTACGTACATTTGCACCAAACTTTTTTCTCCATCCGTCATGGGACGGGTCAGCATGCCGAAGTCAGAGTATTGGTTGGTTTTCACAACGTCGAAGTTCACCCCGATTTTCTCAGTCAAGCCTTTGGCATTGGGAAACATGCCGAAGATACCGATGGAGCCGGTCAATGTAGTAGGTTCGGCTACGATGGTGTCTGCATTACAAGAGATATAGTAACCGCCCGATGCAGCATAATCACCCATAGATACAATAACGGGTTTCTCTTTCTTCAGTTCGTTTACGGCATACCATATTTGTTCCGAACCGAATGCGCTTCCACCCGGTGAGTTGACACGCAGTACAACGGCTTTTACATCTTCGTCTTCTTGCAACTTGCGCAAGTCTTTGATTACTTTTTTAGAGTCGATGCCCTCTTCGCTGGTCGTAGAAGAGCTTGTACCATCTATTTCGCCGTAAGCATAATATACAGCAATAATATTCCCACTCTTGTCTTTAGGTACATTCTTCTTTACGTTTACCATATCTTTCAAGCCAAGTATGTGCATGCGGTCGTCTTTGTCGATACCTATCATGGCTTTCAGGTAGTTGCGTACATCGTTTCTATAGATTAAGGTATCGGCAAGTCCGCATTTCACGGTTTCGGTAGCAGGGTGGAACATCATCATGCGGTCGGCAATAGAGTTCAGCGAGTCTACAGAAATTTTGCGTGATTCGGCAACGTCACTGGTTACTTGTCCCCAAATAGAAGAGAGATATACATTGACTTGTTCGCGATTGGCAGGACTCATCTCGGTAGAGATAAACGGCTCGACTGCCGATTTATACGTACCTACTTTGAATACTTGCATTTCCACACCGATCTTTGCCAACAAATCTTTAAAGAACATGGGGGTGGCTGCCAAACCTCTCCATTCAATCATACCTTGCGGGTTCAGCAGAACTTTGTCCGCAACGCTCGATAGATAATAGAGTCCTTGTGTATAAGTATCCGCGTATGCTACAATAAACTTGCCCGATTCCTTGAAGTCCTTCAAGGCATTGCGAATTTCTTCCAATGAAGCGGTTCCCGCTGATAAGGAAGTGGCTTGTATATAGATACCTTTGATATCGTCATTCTCTTTAGCCTTCTTGATAGAAGAAAGAATATCGTCCATGCCATACGTGCTGTATTCATCACCCATAAGGAAATCGAATGGATTGTCCTGGCTGCGTTCTACTAAAGCACCATTCAGGTCTAGCATCATAATAGAGTTCTTGTGAACTTGCGTTTCCGACTCCGAAGACGATACCATACTAAAGAATACAAGGATGCTGACGAAAAGCAGAACAACTCCCGACACAATGATACCGGTGATAGTAGCAAGGGTAAATTTAAAGAAATCTTTCATTGTACTTATTGTTTTTAGTATGCTAACTTAATTAAGCTAACAAAGATAAATAATTAGGTTGATATTTACCCTATCTGTCGCAAGGTTTTTGGTTTTGTCACATAGAGTGGCTATTATCTTTATATCTTTTACATCTTCGCAATCCACCGACTGATATTTCGTTCTTCTGCGCTGAACTCTACGCCGAGTTTCACGAGCTCGCGTCCGTCTGCCTGATAGGGGATCAGATAGCCTTTCTCATCAATTTGCTTCAAGGCATTTTCGGCTGTGTCGTGCAACTTGAATTCGAAGACGTAGATGTACTTCGGGGTTTTTACTACGGCATCGGCACGACCTTTGGCACTGCGCACTTCGGCTTCGGTGAACTGTCCCATGAGTTTAAATACGAGATAGAACACTACCTGATAGTGTCGTTCTGTTTTGTCGTTCAATTCGTAAGGAAAGTCGGCAAAAAAGGCTTGTAGACGGGTGAGAAAGGCTTCGTAGTCACCACTCTCCAATTCGTTGACGAACTTACCGACATAGAACCCTTGGTCATTATTTGTCATTGGAGTGTAAAAGGGTACCAAAAAATTGATAAAGCCATAACGTACTTCGTCGTTGGGAAACTTTAGTAGATAGTTACCAAAACGTGGGTCGTAATCTTTTATCGTCAAATAGCCGCTTTGGTAGATCAGTGGAATGGGATTGTTTGAATCCACGCGGTACTCGGTGAACATGGAAGCTGGAGCTTCTATACCGTCTAGTAGGATACGCAGGTCGTAATTCGTATCTTGCAGCATCTGTACAAGGAAGGTAGGTGTGCCGGTCTGAAACCAATAACTACCGAACTCCTGTTTACTGAAAGCATTCAATACACTAAACGGGTTGAACATTCCTTGCCCTTTCGAATGGAAATGATAACCGTCGTAATTTCGTGTCATACCTTCAATCGTTTCTTCAGTTGTTAAGCCATTTATTTCGGCAAAACGATTGATTTCGGGCATGAAATTTTCGAGAAGCTCTTCTTTTGTTATTCCGCATATATCGGCATAGTTGTTGTCCATACTGATATCATTCAGCTGATTCAAGTCGCTGAACACACTTACTTGTGAGAACTTGGTTACTCCTGTGAGGAAAGCGAAACGCAGGTATCGGTCGGAACTTTTCAGTACGCCGTAGAAGGCTTTTAGAGTTTTACGATAGTCCTCCATGAGGTCGTAGTTGCCGAGGGCCTGAAGTAAAGGCTTGTCGTATTCGTCTATTAGTACAACGACACCGCAGCCTGCTTGTTCGCAGGCACGGCGGATTATACCGGAGAAACGGGTGGAGAGGGTGTTCTCATCTTCTCCTTTGCCATATCGGATTTCCCATTGAGTCAGTTGATTACTAAGTATATCGTTCAGACGTTGCGGTGAGTCATACTTTTCGGCATTGAGATCCAAATGCAGCACGGGATGCTTTTTCCATTCCTGTTCCAACTGTTCGATGGCAAGTCCTTTGAATAACTCTTTCTTTCCTGCGAAGTATGCTTCGAAGGTAGAGAGTAACAGGCTTTTGCCAAAACGGCGGGGGCGA
This sequence comes from Bacteroidota bacterium, assembly GCA_023458215.1. The sequence goes on along the minus strand of JAEXAJ010000161.1, from coordinate 4,284 downwards.
CTTAAAAAATAGGGCTTTCCTATATTGGCAATCCTCCATACATGCTTTGTTTTATCTACATACAGATAGCTATTTTTCCGTATGTATTCAAAAGTTTGTATTCCTATCGGAAGTTTACGTCCTATATTCATAATCATATTATTTTAATGGTTCAAAGATAATCATTATTCCTTTATAAATTTCGTTTCCTGCATGTCAAAGAGTGTCCTTTTTTTGTTTTCTTGTACTGACCCAAGGACATTCTACTTTCACACTTCCTTCTATGGTACAAACTTCTTATGTTGATATACTTTTGAAACTAGCAAAATGAGAACAGGCTTTTGATAATTAATAAGGTGAAAAAATAGAGCCGATATTTAAAAATTCCCCGCGCTTCACAGCGAGGGGGAATCTGCAAACAAACAAAAACAACATTTGCATTGCGAATATTTGTATAGACGAACTTTACTTTTACTGAATATCTGAAACGCTTTTCCAAATATTCAGGTTATTCGTGATACGTATTCTGACAATTGCAACGGTTGTTGTCTTTTTATATATTTCGAACGCAACGGACCCCGTAGCAATTTTGAGGGAATTGACTCCATTGTATCAAGTCCATATTTCCATTGTATGTATATATAAACACTGTACCTGGAGTACTCCATAGCAAACCTCTAATCCCATTTTCTGTATACTGACTTTGTTGGGGAATATACCCACTGTATGGAAGAAATAGAACATTCCCAAATTTGAAACCTGTTACTCCATTTAAAGTAGTATTACTGATATAACCAGAAGCAATAAGCTTATCTATTTCCGTAGATTGAGGAAGTCTCCATTTACTAGGAGCACTTGTGAGTTTTCTGCATGGATCATTAACCTCAGTCCAAGTAGAATTAGGTCTTGTCGTGTCTGGATATGGATTGAGATTATTGCAAGTAAAGAAGGCTCCACTTTCTGTTGATGGAACATAGCTTTCTGTACTATTATAAAATAAATATGAACTGCCGCTTTTGTATAAATTCCCATTAGCCCACATAGCTCCGCCTATAATATATCCTTCTGTTGTCATAAAAGATACATCGCTTCTGAATGATCCATTTGCATTGAATGTGAGTCCAGTGAGCGTTATACTTTTGTTGGTAAATGCTTTTTGTCCAATGGTGGGATTAAGGTTGATTGTTATGTTTACGGAACTTTGTGGCAACAAATATACATAATTACTGTATACATTCATCGCATTGGGACTGCTCCAAGTAACATTTGTTGCTGCTGAAGTAGCATGTGTTACGAACGCGTCGTTTACAAAAGTATAGGTTGCATTATAATTAGGTAGAGTCACAGTGCCCGAGCATGCCGTAATATTCCCCATTCTTCCACTTTGTGCTATTGCTTGTATTCTATACCGTGCGCACCGATGTTTAAAAACAATGTTACTCAAAGTGTATTTGCTGCCAATGTTGTTTATAGTAATATTGGGCAAGACGCATGTCATAAAGTTCTGCCCGTTTGAAGCTGATACACTTGTTGAACTATTACTAAAAGCTGCTATGGCTGTTGAACTTCCGTATGAATAACAGATGAAGGTATAAGTTCCCATAGGCAGGACTAAACTTTTGGTGTCTTTTACCGTACTGCCTGATAGTGTATAATCTCCGTATCCGGCATAGTTTGCCGTTGAAATACTTGCGGCCGCAGTACATTTATATGCCACCACCCGGAAGGTCGTGTTATCGTCCATATTTACCCAACGTGTTGTTGCCTTATCAGTTGGCGTTTCGGTATAGTCCGGCTGTGTACTTACTGTCATATCCAAACCGTCTTCTCCTTCTTGCTTTGCAATGTTTGTTTCTTCGCTTCGTGTGCCAATAATATTTTCCGTACTCCATCCGTCTGTTTGAGGTGCTTTCACTTCAATGAGGATATCATTTTCTAAAATGTTTTTTACTTCGTCTTTGCTACACCCTGCTACAAATACAGTTGCTGCTATATAGAATATGGTAGTTATAATCTGTTTCATACTATTAAGGTAAAGTTATGGTTCCTGAACCTGCGGCCGTTTCAGCGCTCCATGCCTCTGCTGATACACTGGTTGCAATATCCAGTGTCTTGTCTCCTGTTAGCGCTGCCGCTTCCGTGGCATATCCGGTATTGCTGACCGCCTTAATATTCACAATATAGCGGCAGTTTCTTTTCAGAGGAATATAGCTTCCGCTGCTGGTGAGGTCCACCCGGTAATAATGTGTCGCTCCTGCATACGTTCCACCCACTACCAGGAATACATTGTCACTGCTACTGCTACCTTGTGCAACTTCCGCTACATAAATAGTGCGTATCAGTGATTTTCCGTCCGAACATGTATAGGCTAACGCTCCATTTGCTCCTGCATCCGAGGGTATCGATACGCTCGTAACCACATTATTTGTAATCGTTCCCCCGTTTACGGGTGCCACATACCCCTTACTTTTTGTGCGGTAGACACTGATGCTTTTTAATGAAAAGTTTGCCAGTCCTGCCGCTGTCTCTCCGCTTAGTGCACACCCCACATCTATGCGTGCCAATGCCCTGAGCAATGTAATACTCCCCAGGTTGGTAGTCGCAGTAATCGCCTGTGCCGCCGTTGCCTCTCCCCACATCGGGATGGGCTTGTAGTCCGTACTGCTGTTTGCGTTCCATTTCCCGGTGGCGTCGAATGTAATCATCTTCAAAGCGTCACTTTTTAGAGTCCTTTCCGGTATATAGGGCAGCTTGCTACCCGCATTGGCAATTACCACCAGTCGGTATGTCTCTCCTGCCTGGCTTTGCCTGAGGGTAACTATATATTTTCCTGCTTGCAGTGTTATCGGCGGAGCCTCATAACAGAATACTTCCGACGTGTTCTCTACTTTGAATACCAATACTTTTAGTTGGGAGATATCCACCGCACTCTCTTCATTGGCGGAGATGGCGCGTGTCCCGATGTTCTCTTTATCTCCGGGTAACGATAAGTGTAAAGTCAGCATCACTTCCGCTCCCTTTGTCACCGGGTCGGCTTGTGCACTTTCACAGGAAGCGCATACCGCCATGATCGCCAGTAGCATACCTGTCGCAAACGTAGCGGCGAGCACCTTCCAACAGAAAGGTACGGGCTCGTCCGTTTCTTTATGTATTGTATATTCAAACAATTTGCTCATCCTTCTATCCCTTACATTTCCGTGTCCTGGTTTATTTGTCCCCACGGCACAACGGTTACGAATGTTTTCACTTCCGCATACCTGAAATCAATGTCTATGTTCGTCTGCTTTCCTACTGACACATACAGCGGCTCGAAGTTATTGTCTTCTGTAATGGTGTATAACTTTTCTTGTTTTCTATATATGTCAATCTCTATGCTTCCTTTGTCTCCGGTTGGAAAAATCCTGAAGGACGGGGCATATATATCCCCTTTGTAGTCTGTGGTGGAATAGGGCTCATATCCCGCTTCGTCTCCCATGACTTTCCCCATGAAGTCCACTTCTGTTCCCGTGCCTCTTACAATAAAAGTGTATGGCTCTCCTGTGTACGGATACCGTTGGGCAAGATACCTTGTACGTATGCTTAATCCTGCCGCCATTCTTTCCATTACAAGAGTGATGTTTTCTTCCTGCATTCCCCTTGTTGTCGCTTGGCTCAACTCCCTGCGGCAATAGAATATGTCGGTAATGGGCAGGTTGCTTCCTTGCTCATGCCTCCTGAGTTGCAGTCGCGCCTCTTCAATGGAAGTGCCGGGTGCTATCTCTGTAATAGCCAGTGTATCTGTTTTTACATTTCCCCATGCCACGAGCGTGAGCTTTTGGTTTTTGTCGTTCCCGAAGAGAAAATTCGAGGATATTCCTGCCGGTACCATCCTTACAAACCCTTGCTCGTTAAAAAGATATACATCCGCTTTCTGCAACACTCCCGATGAGGTGAGGTCATTCCCTTCGGCATCCACCGCACGCACGTTCAGGGCGTACTGCACGCAGCCTTCCGTATCCTCACGTACACACGCAGTGCAGAGGATGGCGGAAAGTATGCATATAAGTATGGCGTGTGTCTTGAAAGGGTACATATCTACGCTGAATTTGTTTTCTATAGTAATACCGGACCTTTTAATTGAATGTCACGTCCTGGGTGATATTCAACGCCCAATCGGCTACCGTTACCGTAAGGTTCAGCACGGCGGGGTTGATATCCTTGTCCGGATCATCCACACCTATGCCTTTGATGGTGGCGGTGATGGTATAGGTGGAATTACGGCTGATGGTGGCGTCCCCTTTACCTGTGGTGGCAGTGCCTACATTA
>JAEXAJ010000160.1 GCA_023458215.1 Bacteroidota bacterium | reverse complement strand
ATAATGTGAACTCAATTGTAAATTGTTAAATAGTAAATAGAATCGTGGCTAAAAAAGAAACTTCAACCAAAAGCTTTGTCCTCCGTGTAGATGCTGCAACTATGGATGCCCTTGAGAAGTGGGCAGCCGATGAGTTCCGCAGCACTAACGGGCAGCTTCAGTGGATTATCGCTGAAGCGTTGAGGAAAAGTGGGAGGATGAAGAAAACTAAAAATCCTCCTTCGTCTCAGGAAACTGAATCGTAATATATAATTCATAATTTATAGTCTTATGTTAAATCTTGGTCCTTATTCAACGAAAGAGTTCTCTAATATTCGGGTATATCCCACCCTGATAGATCGTATGCTGGAAGGTGTTGCCATAGTATTGGCAATTGCTGCCTGGGTGTGTGCAATATGGGTGTATACCCATATAGGGGACAAGGTTACTGCTAATTTTTCTCTTATGGCTGCCGGATTAGGAACTTTTTGTCTTCTTTTGGTAGGCATTTCCGCTTATCTTCCTATTCGTTGGATACGTTTTCCGGTACGTATTACGGAGCGCAATGTTGCAGTGCAGTATCTTATGGCAACCCGCATCGCCCGGATTCTGAATGTCTTTCTGACTTTACTTTTTCTTACTCTTGTTTTTAATAAAGTGGAGGTGGAATATGGCATTCCGCAAGGTTTGTGTAATATGGTAACGAGTGCCGTCGGTGGTTTACTGATATTGGCGCTTATTGTGTACTATATATTGGCGTTTAAATATAAATAGCATTGGAATATAGAGTTCTGTATGATATAGAAATAACTTACAATATTTTGATTATTTGATAAAATGAACAATCTTCGTATTCGGATATAATAGTATCTGAATACGAAGATTGTTGGATTAATCAAATACAATAATATGCCATTACTTTATAACTTTGACATTGATACAGTTGAAGAATTATTAGTTATTCTCGCTCGGAACATACAAAAGCGTAGACTGGAGAAAGGGCTTTCCCGAGAAGCTCTCACTGAACTTAGCGGTGTTCCTACTCCTACTATTGCTAAATTTGAGCAAAAACATACTATTTCACTGGCATCCTATGTAGCCTTAGCAAAGGCTTTGGGTTACACTAAAGCGATTAAAGAGCTATTATCCGAACCATTGTATAGTACAATGGAAGAGTTGGAGATGATTCATAAGAATAAAAACAGAAAAAAGGGGCGTAATGAAATTAGTAAATAAATTGGCGATGATTTATCATGCTCGGACTGTCGGAAAAAACCAGATCTATTCGTTGCTAAGCCAGAGCCATTCTGGGGAAACTTCGGAATTTTCGAAGATAGCCTACCTGATGGTTATGGTCGCTATCTGCTTAACAGATTGCTAAAAAAACAAGGGGTAAATGACGGAGAATTGACTCCTTTGCAAAGATTGAGTATTGTCGGAACTTCTGGAATGGGAGCTTTATGTTATATTCCGGAAACTTACGTAGGGGAAGAAAAAACTCTTCCTGAATTAGATAATCTCCAGCAGATAGCTTTGGATGTGTTATCCGAAAAATCGGATAAAGATGAAGAGGTGCTTTATTTCAATAGTGGTAATTCTGGTGGTTGCCGTCCAAAATGTCTGTTACAGGATGTAGAGGGGGCTTGGTTAGTTAAGTTTCGTCATACGTATGACCCTAAAAATATGGGAATGATGGAATTTCGCTATAATGAGATTGCCCGCAAATGTGGAATTACTGTACCCGATTTTAAATTAATGGAAGGAAAGTACTTTGCAAGTAAGCGTTTTGATGTAGAGAATGGAGTCAGACTGCATGTTGCCACTGCCGGAGCACTTTTGAGTGAATCTATATTACAGCCTAGGTTAGAATATAAAACATTGCTTCATCTGACCGGTTATCTGTCACAAGATCCGGAACAAGTTGATGAAATGTTTCGCCGTATGGTATTCAATATGTTGACTGAAAATAAAGATGACCATGCTAAAAATTTCACTTTTATCTGCCGGGAAGGTGTTTGGGAATTAGCTCCTGCTTACGATTTAACCCAGTGTAGTGGCGGGTATAATGGGGAACATGCCACTTCTGTTAATAATCAGGGAAATCCGAGCCTTGAAGACATGCTTATTGTGGGAGAAAGTATTCGTATTTCTCGAAAGAAAGGTCTGGAAATAATCCGGGGTATTGCGAACTCTTGCGAAGAACTCTTGGCTAAAGAATATGAATTTATCAGAAAATAAGTGGATTCTGCTTAGAAATACCTAGTTATGGCTACTAACCTCTTTCATTATACCTCATTTTAGGGATTGTGGCATCCGGGCAAATGCCCTACTTTTGCAACATCAGATTTAATGAATTAGTTAGTCATAATTACGTAACCACTTTTATTAAGGAAAAAGCTTCCCGTCTTCCCCGATGCGATATCGTGAAAGAACGGGAATTTTTTCATTTAACACCCTACAAAATAAAAATTCGTTGCTCCATTTCTGTGTGCGGCATGACAAAATGCAAATAATCTTCTAATTGACGAATTTAATAGAAAAATCGTCAATAGACTGACGATTTTATCAAACTGACAAGCCTATATAGAAGTAGTATAGTCGGTCGTAATATCAAAGTATCAATTCCTTGTCGACAAGAAGTTAGGAGTTTGTCAACAAGGAGTTAACTTCTTGTCGACAGGAAGTTAACTCCTTGTAAGAGGCTGATAATCAGTACCCGTATTTTCTCTTGATTTCCGGGCTTTTACCCTTGTTTTCGTGTCTTGTTCAGCGCTCCGATAACATATTTCCCATTGTTATTTACCATACTCCACTTGGTGTTATGTATTATTTTCCAGACTCCATTTCCCAAACGTCCGTAATCTGACAGTTTCAATATTGCTTTTACTTCGTCCGGGTCTTTGATATGCAGATTTTCCAGTGAGAGCAGCAGACATTCCAGATTATGGGTATTTTTGTTGTACGCGTATCCCGGAAACTCAATAAAAGAATATCTCCTCCATACATCAACATCCTCCCCCGTCGGGGGAGTTAGAGGGGGAAGTCCTTTATTTTCATCTGCTTTGTTTTGTTCT